>JAYPTI010000021.1:0-28154 GCA_038133505.1 Alphaproteobacteria bacterium | reverse complement strand
CTCGTGCTGCGTTGCCATGTCGATGCCCCAGGTCCACATCGTCGCCTATTGCAGCGATCTCGGGTACGGCGTCGCCCGCGGGGCCGAAATGCTGGCGCTGATGCTGGCCGGCGGCGCGGTCAGCCGTATCGCGTCGGGGTTCGTCGCCGACTATATCGGCGGCGTGAAGACGCTGCTGCTCGGCTCGGTGCTGCAGGGCCTCGCGCTGCTGTTCTACCTGCCGTTCGACGGGCTGATGTCGCTCTACGTGATTTCGCTGATGTTCGGCCTCGCGCAGGGCGGCATCGTGCCGAGCTACGCGATCATCGTCCGGGAATACATGCCGGCGCGCATCGCCGCCGAACGGGTCGGTATCCTGATCATGATGACGCTGGTCGGCATGGCGTTCGGCGGCTGGATCTCGGGCTGGATTTTCGACGTTACCGGGTCCTACCGCGCGGCCTTCCTGAACGGCATCGCCTGGAACGTCCTAAACGTCTCGATCATGTGCCTGATCCTGTTCCGGTCGCGCGATCGCGGCGCTCGGACCGCGCCCGCCTGACTCAGCGCGCGATATAGAGGAAGGCGCCGCCCGCGAGCTTCGGCAGCAGCCGCGCGACATGGCGCCGCTGGATCGCCGGGCATCCCCAGCTGCGCCCCATCTTCGCGAGACCGGGCGCAACGTAATCCGCCCCGTGCATGACGATGGCGCGCTCGAGCGCCCGGTCGTTGGACGCCTCCAGCCCGACGAGGCGAAGCGACATGCCGTGCTTGCCGTAATATAGGTTGCGGGTGAGGTAGGCGCCGAGAGAACTCATCTTCGAGCCTTCGACATTCGAGAAGCGGTCGGCCCAGCCGTCGTGATCGGGGTCCGAGCCGCGCCCGTGCGAGACCAGCAGCGCTTCCTGCGTTCCGCGCTCGGTATCGATCAGGAAAAGCCGGGGCTTCGAGGAATGGATTCCGTAATCGATGATCGCGACGATCCGCGTATTGCCGACGCGGTCGCCGGCGGCGCGATAGGCGGAAAGGGCCTTCTGCAGCGTTTCGGCCCGCAGGCCCTTTTCGATGAGCGGGCCAGCGTTCCAGTCAGGCGCGGCGACAGCGCCACCTGCCGATAGAAACGCCCAGAGCGCGAGGACCGCTGTCGTCCGGATCGCCCGTGTCATCGCAGCCCCCGACTTCCTCTGAATTCCCCCGTCCCGGAAGCTTCGGTCAGGAATCGCCGCCCTGTCAATTCCCGAACAAGGGCCGCGCCCGCCGCTTGCATCGTCCCGCTTCCGCTGGAACACTGCCGGCCTGCGAAACCAACCGAACGGGAACCGCCGCAATGGCCGAAACGACACCGTCTCTCAAACTCACGCACGAAGGCGCCGTCAAGGCGCTCCAGGCCGGGATCGCCAAGGCGGAGGACATGGGCCAGCCGCAATGCATATCGATCGTGGACGCGGGCGGTCATCTGCTTGCGTTCGTGCGGATGGACGGCGCGTTCCACATGTCGCTCGAGACCTCGCTGCGCAAGGCGCGGACGGCGGCGTGCTACGGCCAGCCGACGGGCGGCCTCGAGGCGGGGATCGACTTGAAACTCGCCATCGGCACCGACGGCCAGCGGATCAACCTGCCCGGCGGCCTTCCCATCGTGGTCGACGGTCACTGCATCGGCGGCGTCGGCGTCGGCTCGGGCACCGGCGAGCAGGACCGGCAGGTCGCCGCCGCGGCGATCGCGGCGATCCCCGGCACGAAATCCTTCTGATCCGCCGAGACTAGGCAGCGCGGATCTTCTCCAGGATGCGGTCGACTTCGCCCCGCAGCGTCTGGGCCTGATCGAACAGCTTCTGCGAGGCGATGGCCACGTGGCCCGCGGACATGCCGGTCTTGCCCGTCGCGTCGGCGACCGAGCCGATATTGCTCGAGACTTCCTGCGTTCCCGCCGCCGCGTGCTGGACGTTCAGCGCGATCTCGTTGGTTGACGCGCCCTGCTGTTCGACGGCGGACGCGATCGACGACGAGATGTCGTTGATGTTGGCGATCGTGCCGCTGATCCCCCCGATCGCCTCGACGGCGGCGTTCGTCGCCCCCTGGATCTCGGCGATCTGCTGCGAGATTTCCTCGGTCGCCCGGGCGGTCTGGTCGGCGAGGCTCTTGACCTCGGTGGCGACGACGGCGAATCCCTCTCCGGCTTCCCGCCCGCGCCGCCTCGATGGTGGCGTTGAGCGCCAGCAGGTTGGTCTGGCTGGCGATATCGTTGATGAGCCCGATCACCTCGCCGATCCGGCTGGCGGCATCGGCAAGACCCTTCACTTCCCCGTTGGTGCGTTCCGCCTCTTCCGCCGCCGCCGCCGCGATACGGGCGCTTTCCGTGACCTGGCGGCCGATCTCCTGTACCGACGCGGACAGTTCTTCCGCGGCCGACGCGACCGTCTGGACGTTCGCGCTGGCCTGGTCCGATGCCGCGGCGACCGCGGCGGTCTTCTCGGACGCGTCCTGTACCGCGTCGTTCATGGTGCCGGCGGCCTCCTGGAGATTCACGGCCGAGCCGTGCAGCGCATCGATGACCGATCCCAAGCCCTGTTCGAAAGATTCCGCGAGGGCAAGCAGCTCCCGGCGCCGCTGGCGTTCGGATTCCGCCTCCAGTTCCCGCCGCTCGGCTTCGGCGCGTTCGTCCGCCGCCCGCCTCGACGCTTCCGCTTCCTGTTCGGCCACTGCCGATTTGCGTTCGGTCTCGATCCGCTCCGCCTGAAGCCGTTCGTTTTCGATCAGCTTGTCCTTGAAGTGCTGGACGGCCGCCGCGATCTTGCCGATCTCGTCGCCGCGGGAACGCCCCGGTACGTCGACGGTCTTGTCTCCGTCGGCGAGCGCTTCCATCGCGCCGGTCATGCGCACGATCGGGGTCGTGAAGCCGCGCGCCGCGACAAAGGCGAGAACGGCAAGCACGCCGACCGCGACGAGACCGATGAGGATCATTTCGTTTCGCATGTCTAGGGTCGGCGCGAGGACCTCGTTCCGGTCCACGCCCATGACCAGCGCATAGGTCGTGCCTTCGAACGTCAGCGGCAGGAAGGCGGCGAGGATCTTGCCGCCCGACGCCGTGCCGGCGTGCGCGACGCCGGATTCGCCCGCCAGCGCGCGCCTGACCGGCTCGGACTCGATCCTGCGTTTCAGGATGGCGTCGCCGTTGTGTCGCGTGTCGTTGCGCGCGAGGAAGTCCGCGCCGACGATGACGGCTTCACCCGTCTCTCCGAGTCCGGCGTAGTCGTCCATGATCGCGTTGAGCCTGTCGATCGGCATCTGGATCGCGATGACGCCCATCAGTTCCTTGCGCGCGTTGATCATCGGCGCGGAAATGAAGCCGGCCGGCGCGCCGGCGCTTGGCGCGTAGGGCCGGAAATCGACGAAGTGGAGCGCACCCTGTTTGGGGGTTTCGGCCGCCTTGCGGAACGCTTCGGCCAGACCGGTATCCTTCCACTTGCCGGTCTTCATGTTCGTCGCGAAATCGTCCTTCTTGAACACGCTGTAGATCAGGTTGCCGGCCGGGTCGAAGATGAAGATGTCCTGGTAGCCGCGTTCCTCGACGATGCGGCGGAAGAATTTGTGATTCTGCCGGTGGACGTCGCTGTATTCCGTCTCGTCGTCGGCCGTGTCGAGCAGATGGCGTTTTTCGGGCGGATGCGGGTTGCCGGCGATATAGGCTTTCTGGAGGACCTCGACGGGTTTGCCGTCCAGCGATTCCCACGACGAGGCGAACATCAGGGCCGCGTCGCTCGCGTTCGCGGAGATCGCGAGCGCGGTCACGTCCTCCCGGATGGAGCCGAGATACGTCGCGATGGCGTTCGCCCGTGCGGTGGCAAGGGCGTCGAGGCGCTGGCTCGCCTCCTTTTCCAGGTGCTTGCCCGCGGAAAAGTAACCGGGGACGCCCACGGCTAGGCATGTAATCAGGACCGAGCACGTCACCATCGCGGTAAGCTTGAAGGTCATGCCGGCCGACGGCAGGCGGACTGCCGGGAATCGGGGGCGGCCGGGTTTCTGCGTGTATTCCGACATGTGCGGAGCGCTCCAGCGGTAGATACAACCAAGGCGAGAACAGATAGGAGGAGCTTCTTTAGATCCGGTTAAAAAACGCCGATTCCGGCATCCCGGTCGTCTCCCCGCGGGCGCGAAAACCATTTCTTGAAAATAGAGATGTACTTGGCGGCAAAGGCGCTCTATCTATCTTTGACGCTCCGCACGCGCGACGGTGGGCCTGCTCCGCCGAGGGAGGAAGCGCGAGCCAAAAGAGAGCGCAGGAACTGTGTGGATGGGAGTGCCGACCGATCGTCGGTACCAAAAAAACGGGACACATACATGACTGAGTCAGAAACCGAAATTCTCGAGAACGACGAACTCGCCGATTATCGTGCGCCTCACAATGTGCCTTCCGACCGGAAATGCATGTCGTGCGGCGAGGTCTTCCACAGCGAAGGCTGGCACAACCGTCTCTGCCTCAGGTGCCGCAAGCGCAGCGAGCCCGATTTCGTGTAGGGACGCGCGCGTATTCGCGGACCGGAGTCCATGCTGGACCGGTCCTGATTCCTGACCCTACGGAGAAACTGAATGGCCCTGATCGCCAGTGGCGCCGCGGCGCCCGATTTCAGCCTCCCCAACCAGGACGGTTCGGCGGTGAAGAAGGACGACTTCGCCGGCCGTTACGTCCTGTTGTGGTGGTATCCCAAAGCCGACACCCCCGGCTGAACGATCGAAGGCAACGGGTTCCGTGATCGAATCCAGGACTTCGAGAACAGAAACTGCGCGGTCGTCGGCGTCAGCTACGACAGCCCCGCCGACAACGGCGCATTTCGAACCAAATTCGGTTTTCCCTACGATCTGTTGAGCGACGCGGACGGCGCGGTGTCGATCGCCTACGGCGTGTCCGACGCCGACAGCCCGCGCTCGCCCCGGAAGTCGGTGCTGATCGGGCCCGATGGCTCGGTCGCGGCGTCCTATGACGCGGTGACGCCGGCCGATCATCCCGCGCAGGTGCTGGCGGATCTCGACGGCCTGAAATAGGGGAAAGCTTTTCCGTTGGAGCGCGCGGGCGGTTTGCCGCCCGCGCCGTTCCGTTCGCTCGCCGGACGTGCTATCCGGCGGCATGAGCCTTTTTAGCATTTTTCTGCTCGCGCTCGGCCTCGCGGCGGACTCGTTCGCGGCCTCGGTTGCGCGCGGCAGCCGTGCGTATCGGCCGGGTATCGCCCATGCCCTTATCGCCGCCGCTGTCTTCGCCGGCGCCCAGATCCTGATGCCGCTGGTCGGTTGGCAGATCGGCGTCGAATTCCAGCCGATCGTGGAACGTATCGACCACTGGATCGCCTTCGGCATCCTGTCGGCGCTCGGACTCCGGATGATTTACGAGGGGATCGTGTTCGATCCCGAGGCGCCCGATGCGCGAACGCCGGCCTTCACGCTTTCGGCGCTGCTGCTCGCGGCGATCGCGACCAGCATCGATTCGCTCGTGGCGGGTTTCGGCTTCGGCGTACTGAACGTGTCGGTTCTCGCCGCGCTCGCCGTCATCGGAGCGACGACGTTCGTTCTGTCATTCGCCGGCGTCTATGTCGGCCGGCATTTCGGGCGGCGGGTCGGGCGCTATGTGGAGTTCGCCGGGGGCATCCTCCTGATCGGAATCGGCGCGAAGATTCTCGCCGATCACACGCTCTGAGGCATCCGCTCAGTCCAGCCGCTCGACCTTGCCGAGTTGCGGCATCGAGACCTTGTTCCCGCTCCGCCGCAGTTTCGCGGCCATCTGGCCCATACCGCGATCCGGATCGCCGTGAACCAGGAAGGTCCGTTTGGGCTTGCCGGTCGCCGCGTGCCAGTCGAGCAGTTCCTCCCGGCCGGCATGCGCCGAAAAGCCGTTGATGGTGTGGATGCGCGCCTTGACCTGTATCTCCTGGCCGAACAGCCGGACGGAGGACGCCCCGTCGACGATCCTGCGGGCGAGCGTGCCCGGTGCCGCGAAGCCGATGAAGACGACGCTCGCGTGCCGTTTCCACAGATTGTGTTTCAGGTGGTGTCTGATCCGTCCGCCGGTACACATGCCGGAGCCCGCCATGATGACTGCGCCACCGTCGATCCGGTTCAGCGCCATCGATTCCGCCGCTTCGCGAACGAAGCGGAGGTTGGGCAGGTGGAACGGATCCCGCCCTTTCGTCAGCATCCGGGCCGTCGCCGGTTCGCACGCCTCGGCGTGGCGGCGGAAAATTTCCGTCGCCGAGACCGCCATCGGCGAATCGAGGAATACCGGCAGGTGCGGCGGCAGGGCTCCCTCGCGGATGCCGTCGCGGATATAGACAATCAGCTCCTGCGCGCGCTGCATGGCGAAGGTCGGGATCAATACATTGCCGCCCAGGTCGAGCGTGTCGCGGATCGCTTCGTACAGCTCGCGTTTCGATGCCGCGATGTCGCGGTGCTTCCTGTCGCCGTAGGTAGATTCCATCACCACGTAGTCGGCGTCCGGCGGCGGCTGCGGCGGGCCCAGCAGCGGGCGCCCCCGGTTTCCGAGGTCGCCCGAGAAGACGATCCTGCGCCGGGCGCCGTTATCGGCGGAGGCCGCGACCGCAATGGTCGAGATTCGCGTGCGTCAGCAGGACCGTATCGATGCCGGCCGGATCGAACCCGAACGGCGCCGCGTTGATCTCGTCGATCTCGCGTCCGCCCTGGTACAGCCCGCAATCGATCAGAATCCGCCGGTGGCCGATATGCAGGAGGAAGCACGACCCGGTGACGTCCCGGGCGGCGCCGTGGAACGAGAGTTTCATGCGCCTGGCCTGTGGGATTCGGGAATCAGTAGATCGTTTCCTTCATCTGTTCCGCATAACCGGCGTCGTAGGTCGCGCCGTCGAACGACCCGTCCGACAGCGCCTGGAGAATGTCGCCGGCGCTCGGCACGGACCGGCGATCGGGTTGCGCGGACGGATCCCACAGCCGCGAGCGCACGAGCGCTTTCTGACACTGGAAATAGACGGTATCGACGGCGATGGAGATGACGCTGCGCGGAGGCTTGCCGCCGACCGCGAACGACTCCAGCAGATCCGGGTCGATCAGGATCTCCGCCCGCCCGTTGATGCGGAGCGTCTCGCCGATGCCGGGAATAAGGAACAGCAGCGATATGCGCGGGTCGCGCAGGATGTTGCGCAGCGTATCCGCGCGGTTGTTGCCGCGCCGGTCGGGCATCAGCACCGTCTTCGGATCGGCGACGCGGACGAATCCTGCCGGGTCGCCGCGCGGCGAGCAGTCGAGCCCTTCGGGGCCCGCGCTGGCGACGATCGCGAAGGGCGAAGCCTCGATGAACGCGCGATAGTGATCCGAAACGTGGTCGATTTCCTTGATCAGCGCGCGCTCCGAGGGCGCGCCGTACAGCGCTTCGAGCTGTTCGACCGATGTGATGCGTTGAGGCTGGGAGGAGGTCATGGCGCCGTCCCGTACTGCGGTTGGGACCCGAAGAATACATCACGCGGGGCGGAACGTCGCGTCTGTCGCCGGGCCGGTCAGTCGCCGGCGGGCGTCGCGTAGCTGAGGAAGCTTTCCGGCAGCGCGCCGCCCCAATAGACCCCCGTGCCGCGCGCCGTCTCGTCCCAGATGACGGGCTCGAAATCGGGGGCGAACACGAAGAAGCCGCTGGTATAGATCTCGACGCGGTTGCCGCCCGGCTCGTACGAGTAGAGATAGAACGCCTGCGAATTGTTGTGTTTGGCGGGCCCGGTCTCGATGAAGACGCCGTTCTCGGACAGGATGTCGGCGGCGCGGAGTACCTCGTCCTTTTCGTCGACCCACAGGGAGAAATGGTGCAGCCGGCCGCTCTTGCCGGAAACGTCGAGCACGTAGGCGAGCTCGTGATGGACCTGGTTGGAGTTCATCCACGAGCCGATCTCCCTAGTGCCGTTCTCGTAGACGACCTGCTCGCGGAGCCGAAGTCCGAGCAGCTCCTCGGCGAACCGCCGGTTCGTCGCGACGTCGCGGCACAGAAGGGCGAGGTGGTCGGTCCGCCGGACGCCGACCCCGCTGAGCGGATATTTCATCGGCAGGTTCTTGAGCGTCGATTTCAGGTGCGCCGGCGGACGATACCGGTCCTCCTCGTAGTAGATTTCCATCCGGTGGCCGTCGGGATCGTGGAACTTGTACGTCCGCCCGTGCCCGTAGTCGCCCTCCGTCCATCCCAGGCCGAGCCCCGCCGCCTCGACCGCCGCGGCGCGCCGGTCGAGCGCCGCTTCGCTCGTCGTCCGCCAGGCGATGGTGCCGACGCCCGCATCGTCCGCTGCCGTCAGTTTCAGGGTGGATGACGTGTAGTCGCCGTAGCCGCGCAGATAGACGGAGCGTCCTTCCTCGTGAACCTTCTGCATTCCGAGAATGTCGGCGAAGTACCAGAGGCTTTCGTCGGGTTTCGGCGTCAGTAGCTCGACATGGCCGAGATGCGCAATGTCGTGCAGCGGTTCGGACCTTCTGGACATGCGTTCTGCTCCTGTCGGCGGCAAGGTGAGACACGTTCGCGCAGGCACAGGGTGCGCCCATTGATTCAGATCAAGAGGACCGGTCTAATTCGGCAGAGACGCGGCACGCTCGCCGGGGCAATCAGGGAGAAGGGGTATGGAATTCGGCATTCAGTTTTTTCCGGACATCGGGCCGGATGAGAAAGATGCGCAAACCTATTTCAACGAATGCCTCGATCTGGTGTCGCTGTGCGACGATCTCGGATACTCCCATGTCCGCACCGTCGAGCATTATTTCGAGAGCTATGGCGGCTACAGCCCCAACCCGATCGTGTTCCTGTCGGCGTGCGCCCAGCGAAGCCGTAACGCGCGGCTGGTGACCGGTGCGGTGCTGCCGGTGTTCAACAACCCGCTCAAGATCGCGGGCGAGGCCGGCATGATCGACGGCATATCGAACGGCCGCCTCGAGCTCGGCTTCGCGCGTGCGTTCCTGCCGCACGAGTTCGAGCGGTTCGGGGTTTCCATCGACGAGAGCGTCGAACGCTTCGACGAAGGCGTCGCCCAGATCATGCTGCTGCTGGAGCAGGTCAAGGCGACGAGCGAGGGAAAGTTCCACAGCTTCAGGGACGTGACGTCGCTGCCGCGGCCCGTCCAGCAGCCGGTACCATACTGGACGGCGGCGATCTCCACGCCGGCGTCGTTCGAGAAGGCGGGGCGGCTGGGTCACTCCGTCATGGCGATCCCGCTGGCCGGCGGGCAGATGAAGGAACTGCTCGGCGCCTATCGCGAGGCGTATAAATCGGCCGGTCATCCCGGCGACGGGCGCGTCATGCTCGCGTTCCACATGTTCTGCGACGAGGACCACGACACCGCGGTCGAAAAGGCGAAGGATCCCCTGAACCGGTACCTGAAATCGCTGGTCAATTCCGCCAAGGCGTGGCTCGACGGGGGGACGTCGACGGCGGCTTATCCCAACTACGACAAGATCATCGCCCAGCTCGACGCCGAGACTTTCGATACCCAGACCGAAAAGGGCGGCGCCTGGGTCGGAACGCCAGACGAGATCGTGGAGACGATCAGGGCCTACAGCGCTTCGATCGGAAAGTTCGACATCGCATCGCTGCAGGTCAACTTCAACACCATCGGCTACGCCGATGCGGCGAACTCGATGCGGCTGTTCAGCGAAAAGGTGATGCCGCGGGTCGCCGACATCTGACCGCTGGGTCGTCGCCCGGAGGAGGGCCCGGGCAGAATGCCGCGGCGCCTGCACCGGCACCGGCTCGGCGCCGTTCCGCGCGATGACGGAACGCCGCCGGCGCACCGGCGCGCGGGACGGAGCGGGCGAGATGCACCTGTTCTTCGGCGCGCGGCGTCGCGACGAGCTACCCTATTTCGGGCCGCTGATGAAGCTGCCGCCGAGCCTGATCGACACCGAGCTCGCGTTTTCGCGGGAAACGGATGCCGAGCGCGTCTACGTGCAGGACCGGCTACGCGCGCGCGCCGACGAGGTCGCGCGGCTGCTCGCCGACGACGACACCTACCTCTATATCTGCGGGCACAAGCGCATGGAGGACGGCGTCCAGTCGGCGCTCACCGACATCTGTGCCGATCACCGGATGGACTGGGCGGGGATCCGCGAGACGATGCGCAACCAGGGACGGCTCCACGTCGAGACGTATCACTGACGGCGGGAGGGCCGCGCGGTCTGGCGAGAGCGTTCCGGAGCGCCTATACCGTCTGGCGTAATGGCCGATCTTCGCTACGAGATCCTGACCGGCGACGCCGTCCGTGCCGCCATTCCCGACATCGCGGCGCTCCGCATCGCGGTGTTCGCGGAGTACCCCTATCTCTACGACGGCGACGCCGACTACGAGGAACGGTATCTCCGGCCCTATGCCGCGAGCGCGGGCGCGATCGTCGTCACCGCCAACGCCGGCGGACGCATCGTCGGCGCGGCGACCGGCACGCCGATGGAGGATCACGCCGACGAGTTCGCCGCGCCGCTCGCGGCGGCCTGCCTCGATCCCGCCGACGCGTTCTACTGCGCGGAATCCGTCCTGCTCCCCGAATTCAGGGGGCGGGGGGCGGGGCACCGTTTTTTCGATCTGCGCGAGGACCATGCGCGCGCGCTGGGACGCCGCTGGGCATGCTTCTGCGCCGTCGTCCGTCCCGACGGCCATCCGGCGCGGCCCGCGGATTACCAGCCGCTCGACGATTTCTGGCGGCGGCGCGGCTACAACCGTATCGACGGCGCCGAGGCTCGTTTCGCCTGGAAGGAACACGGCGCGGCCGAGCAGACGGAAAAGGCGATGAGCCTCTGGCTGCGCGACCTGTCGCGCCGCTAGAGGATTTGTTTGGAGGGTCTCCGCAGGGCGAGGGCCCTCCGGCCCCGGGCCGAAGACGCCCCGGTTCGACCATTCCCGAGCTATGTCGAAGTCTGCTCGAGGCTGAGTGCCCACGCTGGCTCAACGTCCTATATGATATCGGATAAATCCGTTCCCGGAGACCGCCGATGAAACGCTTTCACGTCCATGTCACCGTCCGGAACGTCGATCAGGCGATCGCGTTCTACTCCGGCCTGTTCGGCCAGGACCCGACAATCCGCCAGGACGATTACGCCAAGTGGATGGTCGATGACCCCTGCGTCAATTTCGCGATCTCGACGCGCGAGGCGAACACCGGCTTCGATCATCTCGGCATCCAGGTCGAGAGCGAAGCCGAGCTCGTCGAAATCGAGGACCGGTTGCGCAAGGCCGAGGCGGACGTGCGGGAACAGCGCGGCGCGGCCTGCTGCTACGCCGTCGGCGAAAAATCCTGGACCTTCGATTCCGAGGGCATCGCGTGGGAGACGTTCCTGACCACCGGCACCTACGACGATTACGGTCCCGACCGGCGGCCCACGGCAAAGGGATGAGGGCATAGCCCTTTCCGCCCGGTCCGCGGAACAATAAACCGATTTCGGGAAAATTTGGTGGAGCCGAGGGGAATCGAACCCCTGACCTCAGCATTGCGAACGCTGCGCTCTCCCAACTGAGCTACGGCCCCACGTGTGCCGGGCCCCCTGGGGGCCGGGCGCGCGGATAATGTGGATGAAGGCGGTTTCTGTCAAGCATTCGGAAACGCCGCCGCCGCATATTTTCGGGGCCGGATCCGGTCCCGTCGGCGCGCTTGCGCGCGACTCGGGCCGCCGTTAGGGTGCGGCAGGCTATCCACATTTCGGACGTTCGATGCAGTTCATTGCAACCCTCTTCTGGATCATCCGCGAGATTCTGAATCTCTACATGTGGTGTTTCGTGATTTCCGCGGTCCTGAGCTGGCTGGTCGCGTTCAACGTGATCAACATGAACAACCGGTTCATCTATACGATCGACGATTTCCTGTACCGCATCACCGAACCGATGCTGCGGCCGATCCGCAATTTCCTGCCCAATTTCGGCGGCATCGACTTTTCGCCGCTGATCGCGATTTTCGCCATCATCCTCGTCAAGGACGGGGTCATTCCCCAAATCTATATCTGGATGGCGGGTTAGTCCGCGGTTCCCGCGGATGTCTTCCGGTCCCGTCACGCCCGCACCCGACGGCGTCCGCCTCGCGGTACGGGTGACGCCCGGATCCCCGCGGAACGCGATCGCGGGTGTGGCCGACGAGGCAGACGGGTCCCGCATCCTCAAGGTCCAGGTGACGGCGGTTCCCGAAGGCGGCAAGGCCAACGCGGCCGCGATAAAGCTGCTGGCGAAGACGTGGAAGCTGCCGCGCGGCGCGTTTCGCATCGCCTCGGGCGACACGTCGCGGCGAAAGGTGATAGAGATTGCCGGCGCGCCGGACGAGCTCGCCGCGCGCCTAAAAGAATGGATGGAGACGGCGTCGGATGGATGACAGCAGGATCATAGACGGCAAGGGTTTCGCGGAAGGGCTGCGCGCCCGCGTCGCCGAGGCGGCGGCGCAGATCAAGGCGGACCACGGCCTCGTGCCCGGCCTCGCCGCAGTGCTCGTCGGCGAGGACCCTGCCAGCCAGGTCTACGTGCGGAACAAGAACAAGCAGACCGTCGAGTGCGGCATGAACTCGCTCGGCGAGACGCTGCCCGCCGACACGTCAGAGGCCGACCTGCTCGCCGTCGTCGACCGGCTCAACAGGGACCCGGCGGTCAACGGCATCCTCGTCCAGCTGCCATTGCCCGACCAGATCGACGAGAACAAGGTGATCGACGCGATCGATCCGGCGAAGGACGTCGACGGATTCCACCTCACCAACGTGGGCCTGCTGTCGACGGGGCGCGGCGGCATGGTCCCTTGCACGCCGTTGGGGTGCATGATGCTGCTCGAGGACAGGCTTGGCGACCTGACCGGCCTCAACGCGGTCGTCGTCGGCCGCTCCAACATCGTCGGCAAGCCGATGGTGCAGCTCCTGCTCGCCGCCAACTGCACGGTCACCGTCGCGCATTCGCGCACCAGGGACCTGCCCGCCGTGTGCCGCGAGGCCGATATCGTGGTCGCCGCCGTCGGGCGGCCGCAGATGATCGGCGGCGATTGGATCAAGCCGGGCGCGACCGTCATCGACGTCGGGATCAACCGCGTCCCGGCCGCGGAGGAGGGCAAGTACCGCCTCGTCGGCGACGTGAATTTCCCGGAGGCGGTCGAGGTCGCGGGCGCGATCACGCCGGTGCCGGGCGGCGTCGGGCCGATGACCATCGCCTGCCTGCTGCGTAACACGCTGGTCGCCGCCTGCCGCCAGAACGGGATCGAGCCGCCGGCGCTGTAACGGCGACTCGCTTTCTGCGCTGAACTGTCCGGCATGTTCCGTCGCCGGGAGGGCGCACCCTGGACGCCTCGCTCATAACCCTTGCTCTCGCGACTCTCGCCTTCGTCGGCGGGCATTTCGTGATGTCGAGCGCATCGGTCCGCGCGCCCCTGATCGCGAGGATGGGCGAGTCCGCGTTTCGCGGCTTCTACTCCGTCCTCGTCGCCATCGCCCTCGTCTGGATGGGCGATTCCTATCGTTTCGCGGCGGTTCTGCCGGTGTGGGACGTCGGCCCGCTCGGTCCGCCGATCCTCTATTTCCTGATGTTCGTCGCCTCGATCCTGTTCGTCTGCAGCCTGACGACGCGCAACCCGACGCTCGCCGGCATGGACGGCGCGCCCCCCGATCCCGCGACGCTGTCGGGCATCTATGCCGTCACCCGTCACCCCATGTTGAGCGCCTTCGCCTTCTGGTCGGCAGGTCACGTCATCGTTCGCGGAGATGCGGCCGGGATCCTGTTCTGCGGCGGCTTTTTCGTGCTGTCGGCCCTCGGCATGGCGCATATCGACGCGCGCCGCCGCGCATCGGGCGGTCCCGAGTGGGCCACGTTCGAGGCCGCGACGTCGAGGATGCCGTTCCGCGCCGCCGCGGAAGGGCGGACGAAGATCAGCCTTTCGGCCGTCGGATGGGGACGGATCGCCGCCGGGATCCTGCTGTTCGCGGCATTGATCTTCGCGCACGGGCCCGTCGTCGGGCTTTATCTGACGCCGATCTAGGACGCTTTTTCGGCGGCGGCCGCCTGGCGCTTCTTCCGGCTTTCGCGGAGCGTGATGTAGTAGCCGGCGGCGAAGATGATCGCGCCGCCCGCCCACGTGTAGGCGTCGACGGTCTCGCGGAACAGGAACCAGCCGAACGTGGCGGCGATCGGCAGTCGGAGGAAGTCGAACGGCATGACCGCGCTGGCGTCCGCATGCTCGAAGGTGCGCGCCTGGCAGAAATGCGCGGACCATCCCGCCAGCGCCATGATCAGAAGCGGCGGCACGTCGGCCCAGGCAGGCGTCACCCAGACGAAGAACAGCGGGACAGCTGTCAACGGCACCATCAGGACGTTCATCCAGAAAACGGTAACGGCGGCCGAATCCGTCCGCGTCAGGATCTTAACGCTGGACCACGCGCCGGCGTAGAGCAGGGACGACAGGACCGCGAGCATGACGGGGACCGAGACGTCGACGAAGCCCGGGCGGATGATGATCAGCGCGCCGCCGAAGCCGACAAGGGTCGCGGTCCAGCGGTGGATGCCCACGCGTTCGCGCAGCACCGTTCCGGCCGCAATGGTCGTGAACAGCGGTATCAGGAAGGTCAGCACGGTCGCCTGGGCGATGGGGACCTCGACCAGCGCGTAATAGAGCGTCGCCATGGCGAACAGCCCGAACAGGGTGCGGACGACGTGCATCGGCATCCGGGTCGTCTTGAGCGCCCCGACGCCCGACCGGGAGATCAGCGGGATGACGAGGAACAGGCCGACGATCGCCCGCACGAAGACAAGCTCGAAGGCGTCGAACTTGCCGCCCAGGTAGTGGATGGTCGTCATCATGACGGCGAAGCTGATTGCCGTCATGACCGCCCAGAAGGCGGCGCGCAGAAAGGAAGGCGCCGCCGCCAAGGGTCGCGTCAGCCCCGCTGGGCGCGCATCAGGCGCAGGCGCAGCGCGTTGAGCTTGATGAAGCCCTCCGCATCGCGCTGGTCGTAGACCGAATCCGCCTCGAAGGTGACGTGCTGCTCGGAATAGAGGCTGACCGGCGACTTGCGCCCGACCACGCTGACCGAGCCCTTGAACAGCTTCAGCCGCACCGTGCCCTCGACGTGCTTCTGGCTCTCGTCGACGGCGGCCTGGATCATCTCGCGCTCGGGCGAGAACCAGAAGCCGTTATAGATGAGTTCCGCGTAGCGCGGCATCAGCTCGTCCTTCAGGTGCGCCGCGCCCCGGTCGAGCGTGATGGATTCGATTCCCCTGTGCGCGGCCGCCAGGATCGTGCCGCCGGGCGTCTCGTAGACGCCGCGCGACTTCATGCCGACGTAGCGGTTCTCGACGATGTCGATGCGCCCGATGCCGTTGGCGCCGCCGAGCGCGTTGAGCTTCGTCAGCAGCGCGGCCGGGCTCAACGTCTCGCCGTCGACGGCGACCGCATCTCCGCCCTTGAACTCGATCTCGATATAGGTCGGCGTGTCGGGCGCCTTCTCGGGCGAGACAGAGCGCGTGTACATCGCATCGTCCGCCTCGTTCCACGGGTCCTCCAGCACGCGGCCCTCGTAGGAGATGTGCAGCAGGTTGGCGTCGGTCGAATAGGGCGGCTCGTCCATCTTGTCGCGGGAGATGGGAATCTGGTGCTCGCGCGCGAACTCCAGCAGCTTGGTGCGCGAATCGAGATCCCATTCACGCCACGGCGCGATCACCTTGATGTCGGGCTCGAGCGCATAGTAGCCGAGCTCGAAGCGGACCTGGTCGTTGCCCTTGCCGGTGGCACCGTGGCTGACGGCGTCGGCGCCGGTCTCGCGCGCGATCTCGATCTGGCGCTTGGCGATCAGCGGCCGGGCAATCGACGTGCCGAGCAGGTAGATGCCTTCGTAGAGCGCGTTGGCGCGGAACATCGGGAAGACGAAGTCGCGCACGAACTCCTCGCGCAGGTCGTCGATGTAGATTTCCTTGACGCCTGCAGCTTCGGCCTTCGCGCGCGCGGGCTCCACTTCCTCGCCCTGGCCGAGGTCGGCGGTGAAGGTCACCACCTCGCACTCGTAGGTCTGCTGCAGCCATTTGAGGATGACGGAGGTATCCAGCCCGCCCGAATAGGCGAGCACGATCTTGTTCACGTCACCGGGTTTCGGTCCGGCCATCGGGTGCCCCTGTATTGTCAGCCTTCGTCTTCAGGCGCGCGGAGTATAGGGAATGCGCGCCGCGCGGCAAGCGCGTCAGGCCGCCGCAGGTTCCTCCGCCGGTACCCTGTGCAGGTAGGTGACGTTCACCCGCCTGGACTTCTTGAAGTACAACTGCAGCAGCGCGACGTAGACGACGCCGATGATCACTTGCGGCAGCATCTGGCCCGGGCCGACGATGATCGCGACGATGGCCGACAGCGATACGCTCAGCCAGTAGGCCGAGATCACCGCTTTCGGCATCTGCGGGCTCTTCTTCGGCGCGAGGACGATGAACGGCAGCTGGAGGATCGCCTGGACGATGGCGAGGCCGAGCAGGATGGCGTAGTTGTCGCCGTAGAGCTGCTGGAACTGGGAAATGCCGAACAGGCTCATGAAGCTTCCCAGGAAGGCCAGAACCGCGAGCACGTAGAACAGCAGCAGCCAGCCGCCGAGCCCGAAATACTTGTTCTGAGCGGCCTCTTCCGCCGGGACGTCTTTCCATTCCATCGGTCGTTCCCCCGTTCGCGGCGCTCAGGCGCGCGCCGATTTCCGTTCGCGTTCGCTGGCGGTCTTGAGCTGGCCGCAGGCGGCGGCGATGTCGCGGCCGCGCGGCGTGCGTACCGGCGACGAGTAGCCGGCCCGGTTGACGATGTCGGCGAAGGCGGCGATGGCCTCGTCGGTGGAGCATTCGTATGGCGCGCCGGGCCACGGGTTGAACGGGATCAGGTTCACCTTGGCGGGAATGCCGGAAATCAGCCGCACCAGTTCGCGCGCGTCCGCCGGGCTATCGTTGACGTCCTTCAGCATGACGTATTCGAAGGTGATGCGCCGGGAATTGCGCGCCGTCGGATAGGCGCGGCAGGCATCCAGCAGCGCGGCGATCGGGTACTTCTTGTTGATCGGCACGATCTCGTCGCGCAAATCGTCGTGCACCGCATGAAGCGAGATCGCGAGCTGGACGCCGAGATCGGCGCCGACCTGCGGGATCATCGGCACCACGCCCGCGGTCGACAGCGTGATGCGCCGCCGCGACACGCCGATGCCTTCCTCGTCCATGACGATGCGGAGCGCCTTCACGACGTTGTCGTAATTGTAGAGCGGCTCGCCCATGCCCATCATGACGATGTTGGTGAGCTGGCGCGGCTCGAGGGACGACGGCCATTCGCCGTACGAATCGCGTGCCAGCATGAACTGGCCGACGATCTCCCCCGCGGTCAGGTTGCGCACCATCACCTGGGTGCCGGTGTGGCAGAACCGGCAGTTCAGCGTGCAGCCGACCTGCGAGGAGATACAGACCGCGCCGCGGTCCTCCTCCGGAATGTGCACCGCCTCGGCCATCTTGCCGTCGTCGAACGACATCAGCCATTTGCGCGTGCGGTCCGTCGAGGTCTGCTCGGTTACGATGCCCGGGCGCGATATGAAGAATTTCTCGGCGAGGTCGTAGCGCAGCCCCTTGGCCAGCGTGCTCATCTCCGCGAAATCGCGGACGCCGTGATGGTAGATCCAGTGCCAGACCTGTTTCACGCGGAAGGCGGGCAGGCCCATCTCGGCGAAGACCGCCGTCATCTCGTCGCGCGACAGGCCCACAAGGTCGGTCTTCCCGTCGGTCGCAGGAGAAGCGGCAGGGGCGAAGCCCGTTTCGGACGGACTCCGGGGCGCGTCTGGCATGATGGTGTTATCGGCCGGCATGGCCGCAATATAGGGCCGAATGCCGGCCGGGTCGATTGAGACCGTCCCCGCCCGTTTCGGGGCGGAGACGGGCAGAATCGAGCCTATTTGGCGCGCAGTCGGGCCGCGACGCGTTTGACCGTGTTGTAGACCTCGAGAACCTCGGGCTGGCCCTCGAGCACGGCGGGAGCGACCCCGGCGAACCGCTTCAGCAGTTCCTGATGCTCCGCGTCGTTGAGGCGCGTCAGCACGCCGCCGGTCTTCGTCCAGACGCCGTAGAACGTCTTCACGAGGTTCACACTGAAATCGATGATCTTGTCGTCAGCCTTGGCGGCTTCCTCCTCGATCGCGGTCTGCGTCGCCTTCGGCAGCTTGTCGAACCAGACCTTGCTGACGACGCGGTTGATGCAGATCAGCGATTCCCGCGCTTCGAAGACGTACTTCGCAACGGTCTGATACTTGAACGGCACGAAGACGACGATGGCCGCCTTGTTGCCGTCGATCACCTTCTGCTGGATCGCGGGGATGACCTCGCTCAGCGGCATCGGGACGCCGGTCGCGCCGAGGCGTCGCAGCGATTCGATCTCGAACTTGCTGCCGAACACCCGGAGTTTCAGCCCCTTGAAGTCGGCCAGCGTGCGGATCGGCCTGGTGGTCGCATAGTCGGTCGGCGCGTCGCACGACATGGCAATCATCTTCATGCCCTTGCTTTCCCCGATCGACCAGAAGACCTTCTTGAACTCGGGGTCGTGCAGCACCGCGTGGCCATGCCGCAGGTCGTCGAACAGGCCGGGAGCGGCCAGGACGGAATAGCGCTGGTCGATGCCGGTGAAGAAGCCCGGCGGAATGGTCGCCATCTCGATGGTGCCGAGCTGGACGCCCTCGATCATGCGGGGAATCGCCCCCAGCTGGCTGGCCGGATAGATCTTTACGTTCGCAGCGGCCTCGCTGCGCTTTTCGATGCCTTCCTTGAAAAATTCGCCCCATTTCTGCAACGCGCTCTTCGGTTGCAGCGGATGGCCGATCTTGATCAGGGTCGCGGAATTGGCGGATCCGGCGGCCAGGCCGGCGGCGAATGCGCCGGCGACGATGGCCGGCACGATTTTATGGCGCAGTACGGTAATCATTGTTTCCTCCCGTTTATTACTGCGTTTTTCTTACGGGAAGAGTATGCCCCTCTCGGGGCGCCGCGCAAAGGCCGGCTTATTCGGCGGCTGCCGTCCGCGTTTGGACCGAGCGCATCCACCACACTGCGGCGCCGACCACGACGACCTGCGGGACGATGGCGATCATGACCGCGTTCCAGCCGACCTCGATCTGCAGATAGCCGGCGAAGAACGACGAAATCGCGGCGAGCAGATACGCGATCGTGTCGTTCGCGCCCTGGACCTTGCCCTTTTCCGCCTCCGTGTGACAGGTGACCAGCAGCGCCGTCGAGCCGATCAGCATCAGGTTCCAGCCCGCGCCGATGGCGATGTTGGTGAGGAAGAAATGCGCGACGGAAATGCCGGAGAGGCCCGCCGCGATACCGACGAAGAACAGCGCGAAGCCCATCAGGATCGCGTTGAGGTTGCCGAACCGCGCGATCAGCCAGCCGGCGATGAAGGACGGCGCGAACATCGCGAACATGTGCCACTGGATCACGAACGTGACGTCGCCGAAGGCGAGCCCGCAATATTTCATCGACAGCGGCGTCGCCGCCATCATCAGGATCATGCCCGCCCACGAGACGGACGTGCCGATCGCCGCGACCACGAAGGCGGGTTGTTTCATGATCTGCGGCAGCGGGCGGGCGGGCGCCGCTCCGCCGCTGGCGGCGGACTCCGAGATCTCCGGCATCCGGATGAACTGGATCGTGATGGCGAGAAGAATCGGGCAGACCGCGAGAACGACGTATGTGCCGGCGAACTCGACCGGTGCGAGCAGGTCCTTGGTGCCGTTGGCAATGGCGCCGCCGACGAACGCCGCGACCACGCCGCCGCCGATCACGAGCGCGATGGCCGTCGGCCGGAATTTTTCGTCGGCCGTTTCGGCAGCGGCGAAACGGAGATACTGGTTGAACGAATTGAAGGCGCCCATGCAGGACGTGCCGCAGATGAATATCCAGAGATTGGATTCATAGACGCCGAGCGTGCACAGAGCGCAGCCGAGCATCCCGAGGGTGGAGCCCATCGCGAAGCCGCCGCGCCGGCCGAACCGTTTCATCAGAAGCGAGGCCGGCATCGCCGCCGCCGCGGTCGCCAGCCACATGAAGGCATGCGGCAGGGTCGCCAGCGATTTTTCCTCGGCGATGATCGCGCCCGCGAGAGCGGAAACGGTGATCACGATCGTGACCGACGTCTGCGCATAGCCCTGGCACAGCGCCAGCAGCGATACGTTTCGCTTCATATGGAGAACGGCTGCCATCGCCGGAAGTGTAAGTGATTTTCAGGGCGCAGGAAAACGCCCTTTCGCAGGGAGCGTTCCGGCGGGTCAGGCGACCGCGTGCGGATGGTTCGCCCGGTAGAACTGCTGCATCATCGTCAGAACCAGCCCTTCGGTATCGCCGGCGAACCGCTCGTCTATTCCGGCGCGCGACAGGTCGAAACGGCCGAGTTCTCGACGCTCCGCATCCGACAGGGGCCGGTAGCCCATCTCCCAGTCCGGGAACAAGCGCCGGTCGATTGAACCGCGGGTCAGAACCATCGCGCTGGTATGACGGGTATCCCGTGCGATGGTGTCGAAAAGGGCCGAAACTGCGCTCTCCGCTCCCTCGAGGTACCGGATGAAATTGCCGTCGGCATAGAGAAGCGCGCCCGAAATATTTGCGGCGGCATTGTTGCGCCGCGAGACGCTGAGAATTTCGTCCAGAACCGCCTGGTCCACGGGAATCCGGGCCGAGCTGGCATACAGTAGTCGAGAAAGATGGGGCATGGTCAGAGGTCGGAAAAATGTCGTCGAAACCCGGCGATCCTCCCGCCGCGTGCTTAATTTTTGATTAAATTCGAGCGCCCCCGAGACCTATTTGACGTTGCAGGCCTTGCCGATCGCGGCATGGGCGGCGCTGATGCCCGACAGCGAGTAGGTATCCCTGGTTGCCGTGCCGCGCGATGACGTTCCGGTGACGGTCATGGACGCGCCGCGGCGCATGGCGGCGACGATGGCCCTGTCGTCCTTGGCGCTTCGCGCCCAGGCCGTGTCGCCGCTGGTGAAAAGCTCGAATTTCGATTTCCCGATCGCGACCGTAACTTCGCTGCCCTTCTTGAAGGTGTAGCCCGCCGTGAACTGGACCTGGTTGGTGACCTTCTCGCCGGGACGGTGGGTGACCAGCGCGTAGATTTCGCCCCGCGCGGTGTATTTGCCCTCGTCCTTCGTCGGTTTGCTGTAGATCCAGCAGACTTTCTGGGCGCCGTCGCCCTCGGCATGCGCGGCCCAGTCCTTGAATTCGCCGATGGACGCCGCCGCCGCGGCGCCGGCGCTCAGCATGAATACGGTCGCGATAAGCGTATGAGTAAGCGTTCGATAGGTCATGATTCTCCCGATTTGCTATCCGGATTTCGCCGCCGTGCGGATGACCGGCATACCGAATTCGTGTTCCGGCAGCGGCAGCGGCTCGCCGCCGGCCATGACGGCGCGGTTCGCGAAGTTCCGCATCGACAGCATCCGGTCGTACATCACGATTCCGCCCGTGGTCGCGAGGTTGAGCGAGAATTGCGTCGGAATTTTGACGAGGTGGTCGCAGCAGGCCGTCAGTTCCGGCGACAGGCCGGCGCGTTCCATTCCCAGCACGTAGGCGGCGCATCGCGGGTGGCGGAAGCTCGGCAGTTCGACGGCGCGGTCGTCGATCTCGATTCCGACCAACGCGCAGCCCTCCGGCAGTCGCATCGACTCCAGCGAATCGAACGGGTAGAACGGCACCTGTGCCGACGTATTCGACGTGTCGGCCGGGCTGTCGGTCAGGTCGCAATTGGCGGAGACGGTGAAGACGAAGCTGGCGCCGAAGGCGTGGGCGGATCGGATAAGGTTCCCGACATTTATCGGTTTGCTTACCCCTTCGACGCCTATGCCGAAATACCCGCGCATGGTGGCCGATTCTACAGCCGGGGGTGAATCGCGCAAGGTTCGGGAACAGGGTACGGGATGAACGACGACCTTCGCGAACAATACGAGAATTATCCCTATCCGCCGCGAAACCCCGCCGACGAGGCAACCCGGCTGATCGTCGGCTCGCCCAGCGACATTCTCGAGATCGATCACCATATTTTCGCCGGCCGGCGCGATTCCGCACGCCCGTTCCGGGCGCTCGTCGCCGGCGGCGGCACGGGAGATGCGACCGTGATGCTCGCCCAGCAGCACGCGGACGCCGGGATCGAGGCGGAAGTCGTCCAGCTCGATATTTCCGAGGCGTCCATCGCGGTCGCCAGAGCGCGCATCGAGGCGCGCGGTCTGTCCAACGCGCGTTTCGTGCACGGCGCGATCGAGGACATCGCTTCGCTCGATCTCGGGACCTTCGACTACATCGACTGTTGCGGCGTATTGCACCATCTCGCCGACCCGGCCGCCGGTCTTCGCGCGCTAAGGGACAGTCTTGCGCCCGACGGCGGCATGGGCATCATGGTCTACGCGCCGCTCGGCCGGATGGGCGTCTATCACGCCCAGACGATGCTGCGCATGGTCGCCGGCGATGCGCCCGACCCCGAACGGATCGACGTTGCGAAACGGCTTTTGGGCGATCTGCCGGAGACCAACTGGCTGCGCCGCAATCCGCATGTGCGCGACCATCTCGACCAGGGCGATGCGGGTATCTACGACCTGCTGCTGCACCGGCGCGATCGCGCCTATTCGGTCACCGAGCTGGCGGCGTTGCTCCGCGACGGCGGCATGCGGCCGGTGAATTTCATCGACCCGGTACGCTACGACCCGAGCGTCTATCTGAAGGATGCCTCGCTGGCGGACAGGACGCGGGGCATGGAGTGGCTCGAACGCTGCGCCTTCGCCGAGCTGCTCGCCGGCAACATCAAGACCCACATCGTCTACGCCGTCCGTGCGGACAACGATGCCGATACCCTCGCCGCGCCGCACTCACCGGCCTGCATTCCGCTCCTCCGGGACGGCGAGGGGGGCGAGCTCGCCCGCCAGTTCAAGCCGGGCATGTCGCTCGCCATCAATGCCGACGGCGTGAAGATCTCGCTTGCCCTTCCGCCGCTCGCCCGGGAAATCCTGGCGCGGATCGACGGGAGGCGCAGCCTGAAGCAGATCCACGCGGCGATCGCTGCCGAGGACAAACCCGGCCTGGACTGGATCGCCTTCAAGAATCAGTTCGACCAGCTTTACGGAACGTTTTACGGAGTCGGCCGGATGTTCATCCGCACGGCGGCCTGACCGAAACGGGCCCGCCGTTCCCGGCTAGTTCACGTTCGCGGCTTCGCCCAGCGTCGGGCCGATCTCGCGATTGAGGACGAGGTCGGCGATGCCGTCGAGATCGGTCGGGTCGCGGTTGACGATGACGAGCTTGGCGCCGTTGCGCTTGGCCATCGCCGGGAAGCCCGCGGCGGGGTAGACCACCAGCGACGAGCCGATGGCGAGGAAGAGGTCGCAGGCGAGCGTCTCGTCGCGGGCGCGTTCCATTTCCGCTTCCGGCATTGCCTGCCCGAACGAGATCGTCGCCGTCTTCACGATGCCGCCGCAGAAATGGCAGACCGGCAGCGTGCCGTCCGCCTCGAAAGCGGCCTTGATCGGGTCCAGTTCGTAGCGCGTCGCGCAGGTGAGGCAGGTCGCGTAGGTGCTGTTGCCGTGCAACTCGATCATGTTCTCGTCCGGCACGCCCGATTCCTGGTGCAGGCCGTCGATGTTCTGCGTGATCACCGACGTAACCTTGCCGACGCGTACCAGCTTGGCGACGGCGCGGTGGCCGCGGTTGGGTTCTGCGCCGATCATGTCGCGGTCGATCTCGAACTTGCGCCGCCACGCCTCGATGCGCGCCTCTTCCGAGCGCACGTACTCGTCGAAATAGATCGGCGTCGTCTTCGACCAGATGCCGTTCGGGCTGCGGAAGTCGGGAATGCCGGATTCGGTGGAGATGCCGGCGCCGGTGAAGACGACGGCACGGTTCGCCGCCTCGATCAGGGCCGCGAGTTCCTGAAGATCGCTGTCCATGAAGGGGATTTTAAAGCGAACGGGGAAGGGGGTTCCAGCCCTTCCCCGATACAATTATTCCGCCGGCTGGCCGAGCGCGGCCGCTTCCTTGCGCTGCTTGCGGTTTTCGATGACGCCCACCGTGATCGACATCATCGGCGGCACCAGCGCCATCGTGAGGACGGCGGAAAGCGACAGGCCGCCGAGGACCACCGAGCCGAGGCCGCGGTAAAGCTCCGAGCCGGCGCCGGGCACGATGACCAGCGGCAGCATGCCGAACACCGACGTCAGCGTGGACATGAAGATCGGCCGGATTCGGTTCTGCGTCGCCGTCTCGATGGCGAGCCCGACCTCCATGCGGTCTTCGCGGATGTGGTACAGGGTCTGGTGTACCAGCAGGATCGCGTTATTGACTACGATGCCGATCAGGATGACGAAGCCCAGCATGGTCAGCATGTCGAGCGATTGCGTGACGTAGAGATTGAGCAGCGCGAGGCCGCCGAGGCCGCCCGCCGCGGCGACCGGCACCGACAGCAGAACGACGAACGGGTACAGGAAGCTCTCGAACAGGACGGCCATGACCAGATAGACGATGACCAGCGCGAGCAGCAGGTCGAGAACCATGTGGTCCCAGGTTTCGGCCAGCTTGTCGGCGCTGCCCGCGATGCGGATGCGCACGCCGTCGGGCAGGCCGCGCTCCACGATGGGGCCGATGACCTTTTCGCGCAGCACGTCGATAGCGGCCTGAAGCGGCATCTCGTCGCTCGGGCTCACCTGTACCGTCATGGTGCGCGAACGGTCGATGCGCATGATCTCGGTCGGCCCGTTGGTCTCGACGATATTGGCGAGGTTCTCGACCGGCACGATGCGCCCGTCGGACGTCACCACGGGGAGAGAGCGGATGGACTGGGTGGATTCGTTCCCGCGGTCGGGCCCCTTGAGGGTCAGGTCGATCCGCTTGCCCTCGTACGTTACCTCGGCGACGCGGACGCCGTCGTTGAAGGCATCGACGGCTTCGCCGAGATCTCGGGCCGACAGTCCGTTGTCGGACAGGCGTATGCGGTCCGGCGTAATGCGCACCTCCGGTTCGCCCAGCGTCAGCGAGGGCAGCGGACGAACCCGGTTTCCTTGGCTGCGCGGCATCGCGCTGTTGGCCGAGAAGAAGATATCCCGCCCCACGGCGTAGATCGTCTCCAGGTCCGGGCCCGAAATCTCGACGTCGATCGATCGGCCCGAACCGATGGAGCGGCCGAACAGCGACGGCTGGAACATGAAGGCGAGGACGCCCGGTTCGGCGCTGGCCGGCTCCTGGATCAGCTTGATCAGGTCCCGCGCCTTGCCCGGTTCCACGTGGGTCGCGGCGATGAACATGCGGCCGATCAGCGGTACGACGAAGAACCGGTCGACGACCCGGTCTTCCTCGGCGTTCTTCTGGCCCTGCTCGCCGCGCGACCAGTAGCGCCGCATCGCGGTCTCCACGTTGATCGCGATCTGTTCGTTGGTGTCGAGGTTGTAGCCGGCCGGCGGCAGGATGAAACCGATCACGAAATTGCGGTTTCCCGTCGGCAGGTAGTCGAGCTTCGGGATGATCGCGATGGAAATCAGGATCGCCAGGGCCGTAATGCCGCTCACGAGGCCGATCGCGAGCGCCTTCCAGCGAAAGACCATCCGCGCGTAGTTGACCCAGAAGCGCGAAAATGCGGCCGCGAAATCGTCGAGGAAGGGGATGCGGAGTGTCTTTTCCTGCTTGGCGGGATCGCGGGTGAGCAGATTGCGCGCCAGTGCGGGTATCAGCGTGATCGACACCAGCAGCGACAGCATGACGGACACCGAGATCGCGACCGCGATGTCGCGGAACAGCTGGCCGACCTCGAGATCCATGATCAGGATCGGGATGAACACCATCACCGTCGTCAGCGCGGAGACGAGGACCGCCGGCCACACCTGCTGCGCGCCGAGATACGCGGCCTCGGCCCGCGATTTGCCCTCCTGCCGGAGCCGGTAGATGTTTTCCAGCACGACGATGGCGGCGTCGACGACCATGCCGACGGCGAAGGCGATGCCGGCGAGGCTGATGACGTTCAACGACCGGCCGAGCGCCGCCATCGCGACGAACGAGCCGATGACCGAGACCGGGATCGACATTGCGACGACCGCCGTCGGCCGCCACGACCGCAGGAACAGCATCAGGATGATGATCGCCAGCGTGCCGCCGACGTAGATGTTCTGCATCACGAGGTCGATCGACGAGTTGATATAGACCGTCTCGTCGTAAACCTGTTCGATCTTGAGGCCCTGCTCCTTCAGCGGGCCGTCGGCGAGTTCCTTGATGACTTCCTGCGCCGCCGCGATGGTGCGGATGACGTTGGCGCCCTGCTCGCGCGTAATGTTGAAGCCGAGGGCGGATTCGCCGAGCTGGCGCGGCCGGGCGCGCGGCTTCTTGTAGCCTACGTCTACCGTCGCGATGTCGCGCACCGTGACCCGGCCCACGCCCGAGCCGCGCTCCGCGCTCCTGAGGACGACGTCCTCGACCAGCTGCGTCGCGTTCAGGTCGCCGTCGGTCCGGACGACGTAGCGCCGCTTGCCTTCCTCGACGTCGCCGCCGGTGATCGAGGCGTTGGAGGACCGCAGCCGTTGCAGCACTTCGCCGACCGTCATGCCGTAGCGGGCCAATGCCTGCGGCGTGATGTTCACCCGCATCTCGCGCTCGGTGTCGCCGAAGATGTTGACGCCGGCCACGCCCGGCACGCGCTCGAGCCGTTCCTGGATGACGTCGACGATGAAGTCGCCGTAGGTGACCATCTGCCGGTTGTTGCCGGGCAGCCGGGTCAGCACGAACCACGCGATCGCATTGTCTTCCGTGCCGGACGTAGACAGCGTCGGCTCGTCGGCTTCTTCCGGATAGCCGGAGACCCGGTCGAGCCTGTTCGCGACGAGCAGCAGGGCCCGGTCGAAATTGATGCCCGGGCCGAATTCGAGGGTGACTTCGCCCTGGTTGTGCTGGGCGCGGCTCGACATCTTGCGCAGGCCTTCGAGGCCCTTCAGCTCGTCTTCCTGCTTCTGGACGATCTCTCGCTCGACTTCCTGCGGTGCGGCGCCCGGCCAGCTCGTCTTCACGATGATGACGGGCTGGCGCACGTCCGGCGCCATCTGGATCGGGATACGATCCATCGCGACCGCGCCGAATAGGATGATCATCAGCACCATCGCCACCACGGCGATGGGCCGTTCGATCGAAAGCCGGATGATGTTCATTGTCCGACGGGCTTTCCGTTGGCGTCCTTGTAGATCTCCACGCGCGACGCGGGCGGCAGCGTTTCGTTGCCGTGGGTGACGACGATGTTCCCGGGCTCGACGCCGGAGACGACGATATAGCGGTTGCCCACCGCCTCGCCGATCACGACGTCGCGCGGGAAAGCCCGGTCGTTACGGACGATATAGACGACCGTCTTGTCGCCGCGGCGGACGATCGCGTCCTTGTGCACCGTGGCGACGTTGCGCGCGCGGCCCACCGGAATCTCGAGCGTCACGCTCTGGTTGATCGCGAACGGCTTGGTGGCGTCGCCGAACTGCGGCGTGAAGCGGACCGGACGGGTGCGGGTGCGCACGTTCTCCTGCGGGATCACCGCGCGGACCGTCGCGGAATGCCGCGTGCCGTCGTCGAGCCGGAACCGGACGAGCGTGCCGGGTTCGAGCCCGGCTACGCGGTCGGTCGGCACCTCGGCCTCGATCTCGATGTTCATGTCGCTGATCATCGAGACGACCGGCGCGCCGACGCTGACGTAGGCGCCGACCTCGGTGTGCTTGTCGGAAATGATGCCGCTGTAGGGCGCGCGGATCGTCGAGTTGTACAAATCGATCTCGGCGCGTTTGAGCTCGGCCTCCGCTTCGCCCGCCTGCGTCCGGCGTTCCGTCAGCGTCGCCTTGCGCGTTTCCACGTCGCGCTGGAGGTCCTCGAACTTCGCCCGGGAAAAGGCCGCGGAATTCTTGAGGCCTTCGATGCGCCGCAGCTCCTGCTGCACCTTGGCGAGTTCGGCTTCCGCGGTCGCGATCGTGGCCCGGCGGGAGCGATACGCCGCCTGGTACTTGTCCCGCTCCGCCGCCAGCCGTTCCTGGGCGAGCATGGCGATGACGTCGCCTTCCTTGACGCGGTCGCCTTCGTTGACGCGCATTTCCGAAACGGCGCCGTTGATCCGCGCCGCGACCTGACCGCCGCGGCGGGCGGCGAGGCGTCCGATCACGGGGTAGGTCTGCGACAGCGGCTCGATGACGATCGTGTCGACACGCAC
>JAYPTI010000020.1:15069-28678 GCA_038133505.1 Alphaproteobacteria bacterium | reverse complement strand
CCGTCGTCCCGGGAAATGGGCCTGTCGTTCTGCCGGGCGTCCGCGGACCTCAAGAAACCGCTGGCCGACGTCGGCAGGTTCTTCAACCGCGACGGCGAGGAAGTGCTGTATCGCAGCATCCTGCTGCCGGTGTCGGATGACGGAGACAAGGTAGACCGGATCGTCACGGCCTTTAGCTACAAGGTCGTTCACTAGGCATCCGGGATTTCCCCGCAGTTGCGGGGCAGCCTTTCCTGCCGCAACGATTCGCGACAGACTGCGGGCATGGTCGATCCATGTCCGCCGGAAATGGTCGCGCTTGCGACAGATCTCGCCGATGCAGCGAGCGCCGTCGTGCGCCGCTATTACCGGCAACCGGTCCCCGTCGACGACAAGGCCGACGATTCGCCCGTCACCATCGCCGACCGCGAGGCGGAGCAGGCGGTGCGCGCCCTTCTCGCGCAGCGCCGGCCGGCCGACGGAATCCTGGGCGAGGAGTTCGGATCCGAGAGGCTCGACGCCGAGTTCGTCTGGGTAATCGATCCCATCGACGGCACCAAGTCGTTCATCGTCGGCCGACCCATCTTCGGCACCCTGATCGCGCTCACCCGGGGCGGCGAGCCCATCCTCGGGATCATCGACCAGCCCGTCATCGCGGACCGGTGGATCGGCGTCGCGGGTCGCGACACCACGCTCAACGGCGCGCCGGTTCGCACACGCGCCTGCCCGCGGATGGACGACGCAATCCTCGCCACCACCGCGCCCGATCTTTTTTCCGAAGACCGGCTCTCCGGGTACCGATCCGTCGAGGCCGCCGCCAAGTACGCCGTCTATGGCGGCGACTGCTTCAATTACGGGATGCTGGCGGCCGGCCGGCTCGACGTCGTGGTCGAGGACGGGCTGAAGCCGTTCGACTTCTGCGCATTGGTTCCGATCATCGAGGGCGCGGGCGGGATCGTGACCGATTGGGCGGGCGAACGGATGAATATCGCTTCCGACGGCGGCATCCTCGCCGCCGGCGACCCCGCCCTGCATGCCGAAGCGCTCGCGCTGCTAGGCGGTTGAGCCGATCAAATTACCGCAATGGCCTTGCCATGCGCCGCGGATTGACCAGATTCGATACACAACCGCCGAATTGAGGGAGGCACTGCGCATGCAACGGGTCGCTGCCATTCTTGGCGCCGCCGCAATCGTCCTCGGCACCGCCGGTGCCGGCGCGCAGGACGCGAAGCCGAACGTGACCGTCAGCCACGGTCTGTCATTGCTGGAAACGCTCAAGTATCCGGCGGATTTCAAGCATCTGGACTTCGTCAACCCGACCGCGCCCAAGGGCGGAACGTTCCGGCGTTACACCACCGGGACCTTCGACACCTTCAATCCCTATATCATCAAGGGAACGCCTGCCGCCGGCATCGGCCTCGTTTACGAGACGCTGATGACGTCGCCGGGAGACGAGATATCGACCGAATACGGCCTGATCGCGAAGACCGTCGAGGTGCCGGCCGACCTGTCCTTCGTCACCTACAACCTTCGCCCCGAGGCGCGGTTTCACGACGGCACGCCGATCACCGCCGACGACGTGGTCTGGACGTTCGAAACGCTGAAGGAGAAGGGCGCGCCGTTCTACCGCTTCTACTACAAGAACATCGCCCGGGCCGTGAAGCTGGGCGACCACAAGGTGCGGTTCGAATTCACCGGCCCGCCGAACCGCGAACTGCCGCAGATCACCGGGCAGCTGCCCGTCCTGTCGAAGAAGTGGTGGTCGACGCGCGACTTCACCAAGACGACGCTCGAGCGGCCGATGGGGAGCGGCCCCTACCGTATCGGCGCGTTCGAACCGGGGCGCTACGTCGAGCTGGAGCGCGTCCGGGACTGGTGGGGCGCGGCCCTCCCGATCAACGTCGGACAGAACAACTACGACAATATCCGCTTCGACTACTACCGCGACGAAACCGTCGCGCTGGAGGCGTTCAAGGCAGGCCGGTACGATTTCCGCCGGGAAAACTCGTCGCTCACCTGGGCGACGGGATACGACTTCCCGGCTCAGAAGGACGGGCGCGTCAAGACGGAGACGGTCGAGCACGTGCGGCCGACAGGGATGCAGGCCTTCGTCTTCAATCTCCGGCGGCCGCAGTTCCAGGACCGCGTCCTGCGCCAGGCGATGGCCTATGCCTTCGACTTCGAATGGTCGAACAAGCACCTGTTCTACGGCCAGTACGCCCGCACCAAGAGCTTCTTCTCGAATTCCGAGCTGGCGGCGCGCGAAATGCCGTCGAAAGAGGAGCTGGCGCTTCTGGAGCCGTGGCGCGGCAAGATTCCCGAAGAGGTCTTTACCCAGGTCTACGAGCCGCCCGCGACGGACGGGTCGGGCAACGTCCGGCGCAACCTGCGGACGGCCGCCCGGATGCTCAAGCAAGCCGGCTACAAGGTAGAGAGCAACAAGCTGATATCGCCGAAGACCGGCAAACCCGTCGAGTTCGAAGTCCTGCTCGTCAGCCCCGCGTTCGAGCGCATCGTCACGCCGTTCGCCGCCAACCTGGAACGGCTCGGCATCAAGGCCAACGTCCGAACGGTAGACCAATCGCAGTACATCAACCGCATCCGGTCGTTCGACTACGACATGATCGTGGGCGGTGCCGGCCAATCGGAATCGCCGGGCAACGAACAGCGAGACTACTGGTCGTCGGACGCGGCCGACCGCGAAGGCAGCCGCAATTCCATCGGGATCAAGAACCCCGCCGTCGACGCTCTGGTCGAAAAGATCGTCGATGCCCCGGATCGAAAGAGCCTCGTCGCCGCGACGCGCGCGCTCGACCGCGTGCTTCTGTGGAACCACTACGTGATTCCGCAGTGGCACGTCCGTACCGACCGCATCGCCTACTGGAACAAATTCGGCATTGCGAAACATCCGGCCTACGGCGTCGACCCGATGAGCTGGTGGATCGATCCGGCGAAAGAGGCGGCGCTCAGCCGTAAAAACCCCTGACCGGCGCCCGATCCTGACCGTATGATACGCGGCATGAAACGCCTTTCGACGTTTGCGCTCGCCCTGTCCCTGATCGGCTCGGCCGCCCTGGCGTCGGACCCTGCCCCGCGTCACGGCCTCAGCGTCTTCGGTAACCTGAAATACGCCGACGGCTTCGCGCATTTCGACTACGTCGATCCCAACGCGCCGAAGGGCGGGTCGATCAAGATCACTGGCCTCGAGACCTTCGAGACCGTCAATCCGTTCATCCTGAAAGGCCGCAAGGATCTGCTCTCGGAACCGCTGCTGTTCGACACGCTGATGGCGCGGTCCTTCGACGAGCCGGATTCCTTTTACGGCCTCGTCGCGAAATCGGTCGAGCAGCCGGACGACAAGAGCTGGGTCGCCTTCAACATCGACGACCGGGCGAAATTCCACGATGGCACGCCGATAACCGCCGACGACGTCGTCTGGACATTCGACACGCTGCGCAAGGACGGGCACCCGCGTTTCCGCATTACGTTCCGCGACGTCGACCGGGCGGAGGCGACCGGCCGGCTTCGCGTGAAATTCACGTTCAAGCCGGGCACCCACCGGGACCTGCCGACCCGCCTCGCCGCCCTGCCCGTCCTGTCGAAGACCTATTACGCCGGGCGCACGTTCAACGAAACGACGTTCGAGCCGCCGCTCGCGAGCGGGCCGTACAAGATCGAGAAGCTGGAGCCCGGCCGGTCCATCGTCTATCGCCGCGCGGAAGGTTACTGGGCGAAAGACCTGCCGGTGATGCGCGGCCGGTTCAATTTCGACCGCGTCATCGTGGAATACTACCGCGACCGCGAAATCGCCTTTCAGGCCTTCTTCTCGCAGCAGTACGATTTCCGGGAGGAATTCACGTCGCGCCAGTGGGCGACGCAGTACAACGAACCGCCAGTCAACAAGGGCCTGATCGTCCGCGAGACGCTGCCCGACGAGACGCCGTCCGGCGTGCAGGCCTTCATCCTCAATCTGCGGCGCGACAAGTTCAAGGACATCCGGGTACGCGCGGCGATGGACCTCGCCTTCGATTTCGAATGGACCAACCGGACGCTTTTCTACGATCTCTACAAGCGCACCAACTCGATGTTCGAGAATTCCCGGCTCGCCGCGCACGAACCGCCGTCGCAGGCTGAACTGGCCCTGATCGAGCCGTTCCGGGGCAAGATCCCGGCCGAGGTTTTCACGACGCCGTTCGTCGCGCCGGTCAATGACGGGACGGGCCGCATCCGGGGCAACCTGCGAAAAGCGAGCGCGCTTCTGAAACAGGCCGGCTATTCGATCCGCGACGGCGCGCTCGTCGACGGCAACGGAAACCCGCTGGAAATCGAGTTCCTGCTGTTCGAAGCGAGCTTCAAGCGTATCCTCAATCCCTACATCCGCAACCTGAAGCGGCTCGGCATCAACGCCTTCATCCGTATTGTCGACACGGCGAACTTCAAGCGGCGGCAGGACAAGTTCGAGTTCGACGTCGTGATCCGGCGCATTTCGCAGCCGCTGACGCCGGGTCTCGAGCAGCGGAACTATTTCGGATCGGAATTCGCCAACGTCGAAGGCTCGTTCAATATCGGCGGCGTCTCCGATCCCGCCGTCGACGCGCTGATCGAAAAGGTGATCGGCGCGAAATCGCGCGACGATCTGCAGACGGCGGTTCGCGCCCTCGACCGTGTGCTGATGTGGAACCGCTTCGTCGTGACGCAATGGTACAAGGGCGAGCACAACGTGGCGTACTGGAACAAGTTCGGCCGTCCGAAGACCGCGCCGAGCTTCGACATGGGCGTGCTGGACACATGGTGGTTCGACCCGGAGAAGGCGAAACTGATCGAGCAGGGCACGGCGCCGCCGATGCCGCCTGGCGCGCTGCCGCCGCCCGGCGCCAAGTGATCTGCGGCAAGTGACCCGACTCACGGTGACAGGGTAGTATCGCCGGATGCTCGCCTACATCTTCCGCCGTCTTCTGCTGATGATCCCGACGCTGCTGGGGATCATGGTGATCAATTTCGCCATCGTGCAGTTCGCGCCGGGCGGGCCGATCGAGCAGATCATCGCAGAAGTAACGGGAACCGACGCGGGAACGACCGGCCGTATCAGCGGCTTGGGCAGCGAGGTGTCGGGCGGCAGCGGCGCGGCCGCGAGCTCGGCGTCGACCGCCGACAGCGGCTATCGCGGCGCCCAGGGCCTCGATCCCGAATTCATCAAGGAGCTGGAACGCCAGTTCGGCTTCGACAAGCCGATGCACGAGCGTTTCATCCAGATGATGAGCAACTTCATCGTCTTCGATTTCGGCACCAGCTTCTTCCGCGACGAAACCGTGATCGATCTGGTTCTCGACAAGATGCCGGTCTCGATCTCGCTGGGCCTGTGGACGACGATCATCGTCTATCTGGTCTGCATTCCGCTCGGCATCCGCAAGGCGGTGAAGGACGGCACCCGGTTCGACGTGTGGTCGACGACCCTCCTCACGATCGGCTTCGCGATCCCGTCGTTCGTCATGGCGATCCTGCTGATCGTGCTGTTCGCCGGCGGCAGTTTCCTCGACTGGTTCCCGTTGAGAGGCCTCACGTCCGAGAATTTCGAGGAGCTGTCGCTGTTCGGCCAGCTTCTCGACTATCTGTGGCACATCGTCCTGCCGATCTCGGCGCTCGTGCTCGGCGGGTTCCTGTCGCTGACGATGCTGACCAAGAACTCGTATCTCGACCAGATCAACATGCTCTACGTGCAGACGGCGCGGGCGAAGGGGCTTAGCGAGAAGCGCGTGCTCTACGGTCACGTGTTCCGGAACGCGATGCTGATCGTCATCGCGGGGTTCCCGGGGGCCTTCGTCGGCATCCTGTTCACGGGCGCGCTGCTGATCGAGATGATCTTCTCGCTCGACGGGCTCGGCCTTCTCGGCTTCGAGGCGGCGATCAAGCGCGACTACCCGATCATGTTCGCGACGGTCTATTTCTTCACGCTGCTCGGGCTCGTGATGAACCTCGTCGGCGACCTGATGTACACGATCATCGATCCGCGCATCGATTTCGAAGGCCGTCATGTCTGAGGCGGCGACCGCGACCGAACTGCCGCCGCCGGCGCACGAGCGGCCGAAACTGCTGGGCATCCCGATTTCGCCGCTCAACGCCCGGCGTCTCGCCAATTTCCGCCGCAACCGGCGAGGCTTCTGGTCGCTGTGGATCTTCCTTGCGATGTTCCTGTTCTGCCTGCCGGCGGAGTTCATCGCCAACGACCGGCCGCTGGTCATCTGGTACCAGGGCAGCGTCTACATGCCGGTGCTCAAGACGTATCCGGAGACGGTCTTCGGCGGCGATTTCGAGACGGAGGCGGAATACCGGGAACCGGACGTCCAGGACCTGATCTCCCAGAAAGGCGGCTGGATGGTCTGGCCGCTGATCGAATACAGCTACAACACGGTGAACCTGAACCTCCGCGTCCCCGCGCCCGCGCCGCCGTCGGCCGACAACGTGCTCGGCACCGACGACCAGGGCCGCGACGTGCTCGCACGCGTGATTTACGGATTTCGAATATCCGTGCTGTTCGGGCTGATCCTGACGCTTGCCGGGTCGATCATCGGTATCGTGGCAGGCGCCTTCCAGGGATTCTTCGGCGGCTGGCTCGACCTGCTGTTCCAGCGGTTCATCGAGATATGGGGCGGGCTGCCGCGGCTCTACATCCTGATCATCCTGTCGAGTGTCATCGTGCCCGGATTCTGGACGCTGCTGTTCATCCTGCTGCTGTTCGAGTGGACGTCGCTCGTCGGCGTGGTGCGCGCCGAGTTCCTGCGCGCACGCAATTTCGAATTCGTGAAGGCGGCGCGCGCGCTCGGCGTCGGCAATGTCGCCATCATGTTCCGGCACGTCCTGCCGAACGCGATGGTGGCCACGCTGACGTTCCTGCCGCTCATCCTGACCGGCTCGCTCACCAGCCTGACGGCGCTCGATTTCCTCGGCCTCGGCCTGCCGCCCGGATCGCCCTCGCTCGGCGAACTGCTGCAACAGGGCAAGACGAACCTGCAGGCGCGGTGGCTCGGCCTGACCTCCACGGTCAGCATCTCGATGATGCTGATCCTGCTGATCTTCGTCGGCGAAGCGGTGCGCGACGGGTTCGACCCGCGCAAGACGTTCAATGGCTGACGGGGCAATGGCCGATCCCCTCCTGACGGTTAGGGACCTGTCCGTTTCGTTCGGTCACGACGAGCGAGAGACGAAAGCCGTCAAGCATATCTCGTTCGACATCGCGAAAGGCGAAACGGTCGCACTGGTCGGCGAATCCGGGTCCGGCAAGTCGGTCAGCGCCCTATCGATCATGCAGCTCCTCCCCTACCCCACGGCGCATCATCCGTCGGGCTCGATTAAGCTCAACGGGACCGAGGTGATCGGCGCGCCCGAAGAGACGATGCGAAAGCTGCGCGGCAACCAGGTCGCGATCGTCTTCCAGGAGCCGCTGACGTCGCTGAATCCGCTGCACACGATCGAAAAGCAGATCGGCGAAATCAGGTTCGTGCACAAGAAGATGGACAAGGCGGCCGCGCGGGCGCGCACGCTGGAACTGCTCAAGGAAGTCGGCCTGCCGAACGCCGAGGAACGGCTGGGCGCCTATCCGCACCAGCTTTCCGGCGGCCAGCGACAACGGGTCATGATCGCGATGGCGCTGGCGAACGATCCCGACCTGCTGATCGCCGACGAGCCGACGACGGCGCTCGACGTGACCATCCAGGCGCAGATCCTGAAGCTGCTGCAGGAAATCCAGCGGCAGCGCGGGATGTCGATCCTGCTGATCACCCACGACCTCGGCATCGTCCGCAAGGTCTCGGACCGCGTCTGCGTCATGCAGGGGGGCGAGATCGTCGAGTCCGGCGCCACCGAACGCATCTTCGAGCGTCCGGAACATCCCTATACGAAGTACCTGCTCGCGGCCGAGCCCAAGGGCAATCCGCTGCCGGCGCCGGACGACGCGAAGACGGTGGTCAAGGCCGAGAACCTCCGGGTGTGGTTTCCGATCCGCCGCGGCGTGCTGCGCCGGCCGGTCGGCTACGTGAAGGCGGTCGACGGCGTCGACGTCGAGATCCGCGAAGGGCACACGGTCGGCGTCGTGGGCGAATCGGGATCCGGCAAGACGACCCTCGCCATGGGGCTTCTGCGGCTGGAGCGCAGCGAAGGCCCGATTACCTTCAACGGACACCGGATCGACGGCTACGACTGGAAGGAGATGCGCCCGCTCCGCCGCGAGATGCAGATCGTCTTCCAGGACCCGTTCTCATCCCTGTCGCCGCGCCTGTCGGTCGGCCAGATCATCGAGGAGGGGCTTCGGGTTCACGATCTCGCCGGCTATACCTACGAGGCGCGGCGCGAGACGATCTCGACGGCGCTGAAAGAGGTCGGCCTGCCCCCGGAGGCGCAGGACCGCTATCCGCACGAATTCTCCGGCGGGCAGCGCCAGCGCATCGCGATCGCGCGCGCCATCGTTCTAAAGCCGAAATTCATCGTCCTCGACGAACCGACGTCGGCGCTGGACATGTCCGTCCAGGCGCAGATCGTCGATCTGCTCCGCGACCTCCAGGACCGCCACCGCCTCGCCTATCTGTTCATCAGCCACGACCTAAAGGTCGTCCGCGCGCTCGCCGACGAGCTGATCGTCATGAAGGACGGCAAGGTGGTCGAACAGGGCAGCGCCGCGAAGATCTTCGACGACCCGTCGGAGGAATACACGAAGGCGCTGATGGCGGCGGCATTCGACATCGAGGCGGTGGAGAGCGACACGATCTCGACCTGACCGCCCGCGCAGCCGTCAGCCGTCTCCGGGCGTGCCGGCCTCGAACGGCGTCGGGCTGTCGAGGTCTCGTCCGGCAGCCGAAATCTGGTCGGCGAATTCCGACAGGAACACCGCCCCCTTGACCGTCCGCTGCACCTGGACGCTGCGCCGGTCGTAGTCGTCGCGGCGGCGCCGGACGTAGCCGAGCTGGCCGAGGCGGTCGAGCGCCCGGCTGATGGCCGGCTTTGAGATGTTCAGCGATTCCGACAGCCCGCGCACCGTGTGCGGCGGCGGCTGTGTGTAGACGGTCAGGAGGATCGACATCTGGCGCGCCGAAAGATCGGGCCCGTCGCCGCGGACGCTCGCCGACAGCGCTTCCCGCCACAGCGCCAATGCGTCGTCCTGATTCAAGTAGATCGGCATCGGTGCCTTTCGTTACGCAACCGAACCGATTTTAGCCGAATCGCAGGAGGACGTGTAAGTGCCGGAAGCAGTGCGGAGCGGCGCCGCGTTACTTTCCGTATCGCTTTTCGATCATCGCGAACGCCGCGCGCAGCGCTTGCGCCTCGCCGCCGACCGGGCGGCCGGGCTTGGCCGCCACGTTCCACGCCATGATGTCGAAATGCGCCCACGGCGTCTCGTTGCGGACGAATTCCTGCAGATAGAGCGCCGCGGTGATCGCACCGCCGAACCCGCCATCCGAGACGTTGTTGATGTCGGCAACCTTGCTGTCGAGCAGGGCGCGATAGGGACGCCACAGCGGCAGCCGCCACATCGGGTCGCCGACCTCCGTTCCCGCGTTGGCGAGATCGTTTGCGAGCCTGTCGTCGTTGCAGAACAGCGCCGGAAGATCGGTGCCGAGCGCCACCCGGGCCGCGCCGGTCAGCGTCGCGAAATCGAGGATCATCTCCGGGCTTTCGCGGTCGGCCTCGGCGAGCGCGTCGCAGAGGATCAGCCGTCCTTCGGCGTCGGTATTGCCGATCTCGACGGTGATCCCCTTGCGGGTTTTTATGACGTCGAGCGGGCGGAAGGCGTTGCCGGAGACGTTGTTCTCGACCGCGGGGACGAGGACGCGGAGCCGCACCGGCAGCTTGAGCGCCATGATCAGCGAGGCGAGGCCGAGCGCGTGGGCGCCGCCGCCCATGTCCTTCTTCATCCGCAGCATGCCGGACGCGGGCTTCAGGTCGAGCCCGCCGGTGTCGAAGCAGACGCCCTTGCCGACGAGGGTCACCTTCGGGTCTCGCGGGCGGCCCCAGCGCAGGTCGATCAGCCGGGGCGGATCGTCGCTCGCCCGTCCGACGGCATGGATCGTCGGATAATTCTGTTTCAGGAGCGCATCGCCGGCGGTCACGCTGACCTTCGCCTTGAATTTGCGGCCGAGGTCGCGCGCGGCGGCGGCGAGCTGGGACGGCCCCATGTCCTCCGCCGGCGTGTTGATGAGGTCGCGGACAAGCGAAATCGCATCGGCCATCGCGCGGGCGCGGGCGCGATCCGCGCTGGCGGGCCATACGAGCGACGGCAGCGCGCCCGCCTTCGCCGACTTGTAGGTGTCGAACCGGTAGCAGCCGAGCGCCCACCCCGTCGCCGCGGCGGTCGCGCCGGCGGCGCCCATGCGCGCATCGAGACGGTACGTCCCGGCGGGCAACGCCGTCGGCAATCCCGCGTAATCCCACATGCCGTTATGGTTCTCGACGCCCAGCAGGACGCGCGACAACTTTCCCTGCTTGCCGGAAACGAGGCTGATCTGGCCCGGCTTCGCCGTGAAGCCGGACGATCCGACCCACGCCCGGCTTTCCGGCGGCTCCTTCTTGAGCCACGCGTCGAAGACGGCGGTTTCGATGGGAACGACCGGAACGGTCGCGGAAGTCGCTTTGCTCTTGAAGGTATCGGTCACGGCTGAAATCTCCCGCCGACAGAGAACCACAGCCGCCCGCGGCCGTCCAGATGTCGCCAGGCACCGCCGCCCTCGGGGCTTTCAACCGCAACGGGCCGCCGGTATGGTCCGTCGATAGGACGCCCGACCACGGACCTGCCGCATGGATCAGACACCGCCGACACCGGGTTCGGATACGCCCGCCGCCGCCCCGGAGACGCAGGCCGTCTTCGACGGCAGCCGGTGGCCGTTGTTCCGCCTGCTGGCGGTCAACCTCCTGCTGACCGTCGTCACGATCGGGATCTACCGGTTCTGGGCGAAGACCCGCGTACGCCGCTTCTTCTGGCGGCACACGCGCCTGCTCGGCGATCCGCTCGAATATGTCGGCACGGGCAGCGAGCTTTTCGTGGGTTTCCTCATCGCGGTCGTCGTTCTCCTGCCCATCGGCGGAATCTACTCGCTCCTGCAGTTCTTCACGCTCGGGACGCCGGGCTACCTGCCGCTCGCGCTCGACATCGTCTACTACACGCTGATCCTGTTCCTGATCCAGGTGACGATCCACCGGATGCGCCGCTACCGGCTGACGCGCACGGCCTGGCGCGGCGTCCGGTTCGGGCTCGACGGGTCGTCCCTGCGCTACGCCCTGATTTCGTTCGGATACGGCCTTCTGTCGGCCGCCACGCTGTGGCTCGCCTATCCCTGGCTGCGCGTGGCGACGATGAGGTACTTCTTCACGCACGCACGCTTCGGGGATACGTCGATGACGCTCGACGCCTCGGCACGCTGGCTGTTCCGGCGATGGCTCGTCGTCGCGATCCCGTTCGGAATCGCGACCGCCCTTCTCGTCGTTCTCTACTGGTCGGCGATCGGCGAAATCACGGCGCTCAACCAGCGCGCCGCGGAAGGCCAGGACGTCGGCAACGACCTGCTGCAGATATGGACGACCGTCGTCTGGTGGCCCGCCTTGCTGTTCGTCGCCGGGAGCCTCGTCCAGGTCTGGTATCAGGTCGTCGAATTCCGGTACCTCCTGAGCAACGTCAGGGTCGGCGGATCTGGATTGCGATCGGAGATCGGCGCGGGGTTCGTCTACGGCGTCTATTTCCTGTTCTGGTTCCTGTTTTTCGCGCTCGGCGCCGCGCTGGTCGGCGGCGCGGTCGCCCTCGCGCCGGAGCCGGGGGACCCGAAGGCGATTCCGGCCGTTGCGGCGGGAGCATCGGTGCTCGGTTTCTTCCTGTTGCTGGCCCTTGCGGGGATCCTGCGGACGGTTCTCGTCGACGTGACGCTGCTGAAACGCGTCTGCGCCACGCTCTCGATCTCGAACCCGGAGGCGCTGGAACGCGTCGTTCAATCGTCGGCCAAATTGCCGAGTCACGGCGAGGGCCTCGCCGATGCGCTCGACGTCGGCGGGTTCTGACCACGGCAGATGAGCGCCGACGTGCGATACGCAGCGCGGTATTTCGACGGCCGTACCGCCCGGCCGCAATCCGTCCGCATATCGATCGGCTCGGACGGGATTTCGATCTATCGCGACGACGGCGTCTTCATCGCGGCCTGGCAACCGGATCGCATCGTCCTGCCGGAACGGCCGCGACGGGACGAGCCGGTCCGCATCGGTCTCGACGACACGACGGCGCGGCTCGTCGTCGACGACCCTTCCGTTTCGGAGGCGCTGCTGGACGCTTTTCCCCGCGCCAACAGGCGGGTCCGGACGAACCGCCGCGGCCTGCTCAAGATCGCCGCCTGGTCGATGGGAGCTATCGCGTCCGCCGTCATCCTCGTCCTCGTAATCATCCCGCTGCTATCCGAGCAGCTCGCCCGGCAGACGCCCGATCCGATCAAGAAAAGGATCGGGGCGGCGGCGCTGGAACAGGTCGTGGAGCTGATCGCGTATCTTCCCGGCGAACGTCAGCGCGCGGCCTATTGCGCGGACAGGAACGGCGTCGCCGCGCTCCGGCGCCTGGAAGAGCGCATCTTCGCGGGAATGGTCAACCCGCCGGAAATCAAGCTGATGGCCGTCAAAGCGTCGCTGGTCAACGCCTTCGCGCTTCCCGGCGGCTATGTGGTCGTCACCGACGGCCTGCTCGAGAACGCCGAAAGCCCGGACGAGGTCGCCGGCGTGATCGCGCACGAGATCGGTCATGTCGTCTACGACCACCCCACCCAGGCGATCTTCCGGACGACGGCCGTCTCGTTGCTGGTCAGTGCGGTGATCGGCGATTTTACCGGCGGCGTCCTGATCGGCGCCGTCGCCGAGTGGGCGCTCAACAGCAGCTATTCGCGCGATGCGGAGCGCGAAGCCGATGAGTTCGCGATCACCCGATTGAACGCGGCCGCGATCGGCGGCACCGGCCTGGTCCGGTTTTTCGAACGGCTGCTGAAGACGGAAGGGCCCGAAGAGAAAGGCGCGGCGAACTTCGTGTCGAGCCATCCGCCGACGGCCGAACGGATCGCCCGAATCCGGAAGCTCGCCATCGCCGGGACGCCGGACGGCTTTCGGTCCCTGGATGCCGAAAGCTGGCGGAGCCTGAAGTCGGTCTGCCGGAAGACGGAAGCTAGGCCGCCAGCATTCCCGAGCGCCGCAGCGAAGTGATCATCGACGCGTTCAACATGAACCGGTAGGCCCGTTCCGGATCGGCGGCGATCGCCGCGATCTCGTCGAGATTGCGCTGGCGCACCTCGGGGTCGCGCTCCTCCATCAGCTTCTTGTTGCGCTCGGTGATGGCGTTGATGGCGTCGATCGCCTCGGGGCGTCGCTGCACCTCGTAGCCGTCGAGCTCGCTCTCCGGCGCCTCGCCGTGCCACACGCGGGCAAGGCGGTCGGTCAGGCTCAGCGCATCGTGCAGCCCGCCGTTGAGGCCCATGCCGCCGAGCGGGTTGTTGATATGGGCGGCGTCGCCCGCGAGGAAAGACCTCCCCTTGCGGTATTCCGCGGCGATGCGCTGGGAAACGCGGTAGATGGCGCGCACAAGGATCGGATAGTCGCCGTCGCGCGGCAGGAGGTTCTGCAGCGC
>JAYPTI010000020.1:0-15059 GCA_038133505.1 Alphaproteobacteria bacterium | reverse complement strand
TGAGTTCTGGAGATAGGTGTCGGTGATGGCATCGTCCGCCCGCACCGACGTGTCGACCGGCATGATGACGCGCCACATATCCGGGATTTCGAGCAGCAGGTACCACTCGACCGGATCGGCCGTATAGTTGACCGAGCAGATGTCCGGCATATGCGCCCGGAAATCGTATTCCGTGCCGGCGACGATGAAATGCTCGGGATGGGTATAGCCGTCGAATCCGATGCCGAGTTCCTTGCGCACCGTCGAGCGGCCGCCGTCTGCGGCGATCAGCCACTTGCCTGTAAACTCGGCAGGTCCGTCGGGCCCCTCGCAGGTTACGGTCACGCCGTCGTCGGTCTGCGTCAGCCCCGTGACCCGGTGGCGGAAGACGACCTCCGAACAATCGATCTCGTCGAGCCGGCCGTAGAGATAATCGACGAGCTTGAACTGCTCGCACTGAAGCCGGTAGGGGTAGTTCGTATCCTTTTCGAGCACCGACAGGTCGAATTCGGCGATGCGCCCCTGTTGCCGGTCGCGGAACTGCCAGGTCGGGCATTTCAGGCCGCGCTCGACGAGGGCCTCGGTGATCCCCGTCCCCTCCAGCAGGTCGAGCGTCGGCGGATGGAACGTCGATGCGCGGTAGTCGAGCTGCACGCCCTCCTCCGCTTCTATCACGGTGACCGGAATGCCGCGCCGTGCGAGAAGATAGGCGGCAGCGGACCCCACGGGACCGCCGCCCGCGATCAATATTCTTTCGGCGTCTCTTGTCGTCATTTCGAACCTCGATGTCCCGTTCTGTTTGTAGCCGAGCCGGCTCGCCGGTCAAGAACCGGTAGCCGGCCGGCGAACTCGACACTCGGACCTCGACGCAGCTCGGATGCCGAAAACACTGAAAATCCAACAATTTCGCCATCGATGGGCCCGACGTCCGGCAAATTTTAAGAAAAATTTTAGGTTACAGTGGTGTTCTGGCAGCTGTTACCGAGTTGCTGGATCTATGTTCGACCAATTGAATTCGCACCGGGCCCACGGCCCGTCCGCTCCGGAACGAGTTTCGCCCGCCTGCCCGGTGAAGAGGGCAGGCGCGCGCGCGACGCTGTTCCGCGCAACGAAAGCGGCCGAACTATGAACAAGATCGACGGCAATCTTGCGAAATCCATCATGACACCTGTCGCCGGGGAAACCGCCGCCGACGGCGCGGTGGCCGATGTCCTCTTTCTCGGCCCGGAGAATGCCTCGAACGATCCGCTGGTCTCGGCGCTCCGCGACCGCAATCTGACCGTCCGCACGCTGAACGGCGCCGATGGTGCCGCCGCCGTGACCGACTCGGTCGGCGCCGTCGTCATCGATCATACGGTCGGCGAGGTGAACGGCATCGAGACGCTCGACCTGGTCCGGCGGAACTATACCGACGAGCAGGTGCCGGTCATCCTTGTCGCGACCGGCATCGCGGTAGACGACTGCGCAGAGGCGCTCTCCCATGGGGCGAACGACGTCGTCGACCGCACCGGGGCGCTGGCGCTTGCCGTGCAGCGGATCGACGATCATGTCGCGACCGCCCGGCTTCGCCGACAGCTCAAGAAGTCGCAGGACCGCCTGATGCTCGCGATCGAAGGATCGAACGACGGCATCTGGGACTGGGACATCGACGCCGGCACGCTGCAGCTTTCGCACCGCTGGTACGAGATCCTCGGCATCCGGCACGGCCGCGACACGGTCAACCCGGACTACTGGCTCGACCGGATCCACGACGACGAGCGCAATAGCGTACTGACGGATCTCCGCGCCAGCCTGGACGGCTTGTCCGACCGGTTCTCGTCGGAGCACCGCATCCGCCACGAGAACGGCACCTATCGCTGGGTTCACGTTCACGCCGCCGTCGCCCGAAACGCGGACGGCGAGGCGATCGGCATTGCCGGCTCCATGACCGACATTACCGACCGCAAGGCGATCGACCGCCTGACCGGTCTTCCGAACCGCGGACCGCTGTCGGCCCGGATCGACCGCACGCTCGGCCGCATCCGACGCCATCCCGGCGCCGCCGCTGCGCTCTATGCGATCAATATCGACGGCGTCGGCATGATCAACGAGGGCTACGGCGAAGCCGTGGGCAACATGGTCCTCAAAACCATCGCCGGCCGACTTACCTCCACGCTGCGCCCCACCGACGTTGTCGCCAGCTTCGGCGGCGACGAGTTCGGCGTCTTCCTCGACCGCATCGACGATCCGTCGGATTCGCTGCGCGTCGGCAAGCGTATCCAGGAAGTCATCTCGGAAACGATCGAATGCGAGGGCCGCACGATCAACCTGACGTCGGGCATCGGAATCGTCGTCAGCACCGAACGCCACGTGTGCGGCACCGACATGATCTCCGAGGCGTTCACCGCGCTGAAACGCGCGAAGAAGTCCGGCAAGGGCAATATCTCGCTGTTCGACGAGAAGATGGAAATGTCCGCCGCCCGCCGGCTCGATATCGAGCGCGAGCTCCGGACCGGCATCGACAACGGCGATATCGTCCTCGCCTATCAGCCGATCTTCAATCTGAACACCGGCGAACTGACGGGCTTCGAATCCCTCGCCCGCTGGTTCCATCCGGAACGCGGCATGGTCTCGCCCGGCGAGTTCATCCCGGTGGCCGAGGAAAGCGGCCTCATCGTTCCCATGACCACGCATCTGATCGAGGTCGCGGCCGAGCGGGCAGCCGCCTGGAACGAAAAGTACGCGAACGGGCGGCCGTTCTTCCTCAGCGTCAATCTATCGGCACAGAATCTCGAGACGCCGCAACTGATCAAGGAAACCCAGGACGCGTTCGACCGCTTCGGCGCGCCGCTGTCCTGCCTGAAGATCGAAGTTACCGAATCCCAGATGATGAAGGACTTCGACGGGGGCCGCCGCCGTCTGGAGGAATTCCGCGAAGCCGGGGTCAATATCGCGATCGACGACTTCGGAACGGGCTATTCGTCCCTGTCCTACCTGACACAGCTTCCGTTCGACATGCTGAAGATCGACCGTTCCTTCATCATGGACGCCGACCTGTCGGCCGAAAAACAGAAGATCCTCCACGCCATCGCCGCACTTGGCCAGTCGCTCGACATGGCGATCGTGGGCGAGGGCGTCGAGCGCATCGGCGAGCACGAAATCATCAAGGGCCTCAACATGGAGGCCTGCCAGGGCTTCTTCTACGGAAAGCCCGCCCTGCCCGACGATCTCGACTCGCTGCTGAGCGAATGGGGGATCGACATGGACGCGCTCTGCTAAAGTAATGTCCGCTTGCGCGGAACCGCCGCGTATAAGGCGACGTCAGCCTTTCCAGAGATCCCTGAAGCCTGGCGCGACGACCGTGTCGTAGGACGGGTCGCCCGTCATCAGACCCATATCGCGCGAGAACGCGTTCATGCCGGAGACGAACGCCTCGGTGACAGACGCGTCGTAATAGGGCAGATCGCGTTCGACGACCTGGGCGATAAGCGCCGTTTCCGCCTCGGGGAAGCTCTTGCGGCCGACTTCGGTCGCGAGGCTCACGTCCGCCTTGAGCGCCTTCTGCACGTTGACGATGGCGCGCACGGCGGCCGCGACCTTTTCCGGCTCCTTCTCGATCAGCGCATCCGTCGTGGCGAATACCGGCTGCGTGTAGTTGAACGAAACCTCCGGCCCCAGCCCGCGCCGCGGATCGAGGACGACCGTGCCCACGCCGCGCGTCACCGCAACCTCGGCCCCCATGCCGTTCGCCCAGAACGCATCGAGCTTGCCGTCCTCGAGCGCCTGCGCCGCCGTCACGCCGAACGAAACGCCGGGTGCCACGGAGCCGGGGACCGGCGCGATCTTCAGGTCCTTGTCCACGTCGATGCCGACTTCGGTCAGCAGCCGCTTCAGGCCGAGATCGACCCATGGCGCCGCGCCGATATTGAGACCCTTCAAGGCGTTCGTGTCGCCCGGCGCGATCCCGAGTTCCTTCTTGGCGACGAGGAACCAGTACATCCCCTGCGACAGCGCGCACAGGATGCTGGCGCCTTCCCATTCGGGAAACGCCGCCAGCGTCGAATGCGCCGATCCGGCGACGAAATCGACCGCGCCGTCGCGCATCGCCTTGTTCGCGTCGTCGACGGGAAAGATGAGCTCGTATTCCATGTCGAGCCCTTCGGCCTCGAAGAAGCCGAGCTCGACGGCGGCTGGCGCGGGGAAATAGGAATTGGAAATCAGGTCAGGTACGGCGATTTTCATCGGATCGGTCTCTCTTGCTCGTCTATCGGTTGGTCGAAACTGGTCAGGCGAACGTCACGCCTTTCTGCACACCCGGTCGCGCGCCCGTCTCCTCGAACCAGCGGTCGACGTTCGGGCAGCCCTGGGCGTATTGCGGCGCGACGCCCTTGCAGCGGAACATGACGGGATAGAACGCGAAATCCGCAATGCTGACCTCGGCGCCCGCGGCGTATTTCCTGTCGGCGAGAAGACCGTCCCAGACCTTGAGCAGCTCGTTGAACCGATTGCCGAACGTATCCATCGACGCCTGATCCGGCTCGGGCAGCCGCGCGATCGTCAGGAGGCCCATCAGGTTCCCGGTCATGTCGGTGCAGATGCTCATCAGATCGCGCCAGAAGATCATGTCCCGAGACAGGTTCTCGGGCAGAAATTTTCCCGATTTGCCGGCGAGATAGACCAGGATTGCCATCGACTGGGACAGCGTGAAGGGCTTCCCGTCCGGTCCGTCGGAATCGACGATCGTCGGGATCAGGCCCATCGGGTTGATGGCGAGATAGTCCGGCTTCTTGTGAGCGCCCGCGGCCAGATCCATCGGGTGCAGCGTGTAGTCGAGGCCGCACTCGTCCAGCATGATCTTGGCGCGCAGTCCGTTGGAAGTGGGCGCGGCATAGAGGTCGATCATCGAGGTCATCCCGTCAGTTTCGTTTGGAACCGTGCTTAGCATGTTTGGAAGAGCACGCGAACAGGCGCATCGCGCGGGCTAACCGGCCGACGCCGTCTCGAGCTCCTCCTGGGCTTCCAGCCAGGCGGCCTCGGCCTCGTCGAGCTGGCGGGCAACCCAGCCGAGCTCCTTCTGGAGCTCGACCGCTCCCGCATTTCCGTCCTCGTAAAGCGTCGGATCTGCGAGTTTCGCCTCGATCTCCGCTTTCTGGGCCTGCAGGCCCTCGACGGTCTTCTCGATCCGCTCGACCAGCTTTCGAAGCGGTGCGAGCGCCTGGCGCTTCTCGGCCTCGACGCGGCGCTGATCGCGGCGGTTCTCGGCCGGAGGGGCCGCCGGTTCGGGTTTGCTTGCCGCCGTTCTTGCGCCCTTCCCGCCGAGCAGCAGGTTCCTGTAGTCCGCCATGTCGCCGTCGAACGCCGTTACGGTGCCGTCGGCCACCAGCCAGAAGCGGTCCGCCGTGAGTTCCAGCACGTGCGGATCGTGGCTGACGATCACCACGGCGCCCGAGAACGCGTTGATCGCCTGGACGAGCGCCTGGCGGGAATCGACGTCGAGATGGTTCGTCGGCTCGTCGAGCAGCAGGACGTGCGGGCTGTCGCTCGTCATCAGGGCGAAAAGGAGGCGCGCCTTTTCGCCGCCGGACAGGTTCACGACGGTCGTCTCCGCGCGTTCCTGGCTGAAACCGAACCGGGCGAGCTGGGACCGGATTTTCTCCGGCAGGTCGCCGGGACGCCGGCGCGACAGCTCCTCGAACGGCGTCGCGCTCAGATCGAGCTCGTCCGCCTGGTGCTGCGCGAAATAACCGACGCGCATCTTGGGCGCCGCGGTCACCTGACCCTCCAGCGCCTTCAGCCGGCCTGCGAGCAGGCGGATGAGCGTCGATTTGCCGTTTCCGTTCGCGCCCAGCAGCGCGACCCGGTCGTCCTCGTCGAGGCGGAGCGACACCTTCCGCAGGACCGGCGTGCCGTCGTAGCCGACCGCCGCGTTCTGCGCGCTGAACAGCGGCGGCGCGAGCGCATCGGGATCGGGAAAGCTGAAAGTGACGCCCGCCTTGTCGCGGTATTCGGGGATCGGCTCCATCTTCTCCAGCATCTTCAGACGCGATTGCGCCTGGCGCGCCTTGGTCGCCTTGTAGCGGAACCGGTCGACGAATTTCTGGATATGGGCGCGCTGCGCTTCCTGCCGGGTCCGCTGGCGCTCGTCCTGCTCGATCTTCGCCCGCCGCGTCCTCTCGAAGCGGTCGTAGCCGCCCTGATAGAGGGTCAGCTTGGAATGCTCGAGATGAAGGATTTCCTGGGCGACGCGGTTCAGCAGGTCGCGGTCGTGGCTGACGATCAGCACCGTGCCGTCGTAGCGCCGGAGATATTCCTCCAGCCATAGCGTCGCCTCGAGGTCGAGATGGTTGGTCGGCTCGTCGAGCAGCAGCAGGTCGGGCTGGGTAAACAGCAGCGAGGCAAGCATGACGCGCATCCGCCAGCCGCCCGAAAACTCGTCGAGCGGTCGCTGCTGGGCTGCCGCATCGAACCCGAGACCCGCGAGGATGCGCGCCGCACGAGACGGCGCGCCGGCCGCATCCTTCTCGCGCAGACGTTCGTGAATCTCCGCGATCTTGAGCGGGTCCGTCTCGGTGTCCGCGTCCCGCTGCAGGCGGGTCAGCTCCCGGTCGGCGGACAGCACGGCATCGACCAGCTTCTCCGGGCCCGAGGGCGCTTCCTGGCGGGTGATGCCGACGCGCCAGCGGGGCGGCATGTCGATCACGCCGTCGTCGGGATCGAGCTGGCCGGTGATCATGCGCAGCAGCGTCGTCTTGCCTGTCCCGTTACGGCCGACGAATCCCACGCGGTGGCCGCCGTTGATCGACGCACTGGCCTTGTCGAACAGGGCCCGCTTGCCGATCCGGTAGGTGAGATTCTCGATGCGCAGCATGGCGCGGTTTTACACGCACCGCCGGTGTTTGTAACGGGGAGCGCGCAGAAACCGCGGCGAAACGAACCCTCTTACGGCGGCGCTTCGGTGCGGATCATCGAGCCCAGATGGGCGAGGTCCTGGTCGGTCTTGAAACCGGCCTCGCGGATGCCGTAGACGACGATTTCCTCGTCCTCTTCCTCGCGTGCGCCGGTCACGCCGACGGCGCCGAGGATCACACCGTTCTCGTCGCGGACAAGCTCGCCGCCGCCGACCGCGAACATCTTGTGGTCGGTGAAGTCCTGGATCTGGGCGATGAATTCCGGCCCCAGCTTCTGGCGCTCGCGGACGAACGCCGACGATCGGCCGAGCGCCAGCGCCGCGACGCACTTGCCCTGCGCCATCTTGATGCGCAGCTGCGAGCAGCCGTCCTCGCGCTGGGCAGCGCGGATCTCGGCGGCGACGTCGGTGACGACAACGCAGAGCGGCCTCAGATCCATCTCGCGGCCCTTCTTCATGATGATCTCGATGATCTCGTTGGCCTTCTGAAGCGTGATCACGCGCTCCTCCTAGAACTTGAGCAGACGGCGGACGTTGCCGTGCAGAATCTTCGCCACGTCGGCTTTCGACAGCGGAATATGATCGATCCAGTCGACGCCGGGCTTGTTCTCGACGAACGGGTAGTCGATCGAGAACATGATCCGGTCCACTCCCATCTCCTGCACGGTGCAGAGCAGCGCCGGGTTGGAGAAATTGCCGCTGGTCGTGATGTGGAAGTGGGATTCGAACGTGTCGCGGAACGACCGGCCGCCGGCGTTTTCCGGCCGGGACAGCGCCTGGTTCACGCGCCACAGCAGGAACGGCAGCGTCTCGCCCATATGGCCGAGGATGACCTGGAGGCCCGGATGCTCCTCGAACACGCCGGACAGGACCAGCCGGATCGCCTGCGTCGCCGTCTCCACCGTATAGCCCCAGCCTGCGGTCGCGAACGCCGGGTAATCGTCGAGATAGTCCTTGTAGTAGGTCTCGATCACGTTCGGGTGCGGATAGCCGGGATGCATGTAGATCGGCACGTCGAGCTTCTCGGCGCGCGCATAGATCGGCCAGTAGGGCTTGCCGTCGTTGAACTCCCCGTTGGTGAGGCCATGGATCATCGCACCGGTGAAGCCGAGCTCGGTGACGCAGCGCTCAAGCTCGTCCGCGGCGGCCTCGGGATTCGCCGTCGGCAGCGCGGCGAACGCCTTGAACCGGTCCGGGTTCGCCTGGCAAGTGGCGTGGAGATTGTCGTTCGCCTGTTTCGCGATTGCCGGGCCTTGCTCGGCATCGAGCCGCTGGGTCGACGGCGCGCCGTGGCTGAGAACCTGGATGTCGACACCGACCGCGTCCATTTCCTTCAGGCGCAACTCGCCGAGATCGTAGAGCCGGTCGAGCAGCGGGCCGCGCCGGGTGGCGTTGCGGCCGCTGAAGGTGTCGGTGACCACCGGGTCCCAGTAGTGCTCTTCGAGCGCGATGATTTCGAGCCCGTCCTTGGTCGCCATGAAATCTTCCTTCCCTTATGCGGGCCGCGGTTCAGCCGCGCGCTCCGTCCCGTTCAGTTTTCGTCAGCCGGCCGCCTCAGCCTCCAGCTTGGCGGTAATATCCTCGACCAGCGTCTTCTTGGAAACCTTGCCGAAGGGCGACAGCGGAAAATCGTCCATCAGCTCGAGACGCTCGGGCAGCTTGAAACGCGCCAGCTCGAAGCTTTCGAGATGTGCGATCAGCTCCTCCAGCGTCAGCGATTTGCCTTCGACGGGGATGACGCAGGCGCACATCTTCTCGCCGAGGATCGCGTCCGGCATGGCGATGCAGGCGATGTTCTTCACCGCGGGATGCCGCAGGATCAGGTTCTCGATCTCCTCGGCGGAGATCTTCTCGCCGCCGCGGTTGATCAGATCCTTTTTGCGGCCCTCGACCAGATAGGCGCCCGACGGGTGCTGGCGCATCAGGTCGCCGGTCCGGTAGAAGCCGTCCGGAGTAAACGCGCGCTCGTTATGCTCGGGCGAGCCGAAATAGCCGCGCAGCGTATAGGGCCCGCGGCAGCACAGCTCGCCGACTTCGCCGAACGGGACGACCTTGTCCTCCTCGTCGAGCAGCATCACCTCGTCGTCGTCGCTCACGGGAAACCCGACCGTTTCCATCCGCACCGATTCCTCGTGGTGCTTCTGGGCGAAGAACAGCATGCCCTCCGCCATGCCGAAATTCTCCTGCACGAACACCTGCGGCAGCAGCTCGTAGGTGCGCTTGCGCACTTCCGGCTGCAGGCGCTGTCCGCCCGACTGGATGTATTCCAGCGACGTCAGGTCGTAGTCGCCGAAGACGGGATCGTGGATCCAGCGGATCAGCAGCGCCGGCACGCAATGGACGTGCGTGACCTTGTGCTTCTCGATCAGCGGGAACAGGACCTCGCCACGGGTGGACTGGGCGAACACCACCGTGCCGCCCGTCATCATGAAGCCCTGCATGCCCGGACAGGCGAGTGGCAGGTTGTGGCCGATGGGCAGGATGTCGAGCAGCACCTTGTCGGGACCGGTCTCGGTCGCCGCAACGGCATACTTGGTGTTGCAGATATAGTCGTTGTGGCTGCGCGGGATCAGCTTCGGTATGCCCGTCGTGCCGCCGGAGAGCTGGAAAACGGCCGGGTCCTCGGGGTCGATCTCGATCACGTCGATGTCGGCCTGCGTCGCCGCCGGCTCGTTCTCGAGCAGCTCGTCGATCGTCATGAAACCTTCCTGCGGCGGGCCGTAGACGATCCCCATCTCGAGACAGTCCTGTTCCTCGCGCAGCCGGGTCACCAGGTCCGTGAAGGAATAGTCGCGCGCCTTGGCGGGCACGAAGCAGGCCTTGGCCTGGGAAATCTCGACGAACTGGCTGACCTCGAGATAGCGGTGGGTGGGCAGCGCCATGATCGGAATGACCCCGATCTTCTGGAACGCGAAATAGAGATAGGCGAACTCGATGACGTTCGGCAGGCAGACCACGACCCGGTCGAGCGGCTTGAAGCCGAGGTCGAGCAGGTTCAGCGCGACGCGCGTCGAGCGCTCGTCGACCTCGCGGTAGGTGGCGGTCTTGTCGCCGTCGATGATCGCGGTGCGATCCGCGTATTCCGCGAACCAGTCCGCGAAATGCGAGGCGATGGTAAGGTCTTCCCAGTAGCCCTTCTCGCGGTATTTCTGCGCAAATTCGGGCGGGAAGCGGACGACTCCCTCCAGCATGACGTTCTCCCTTGTATTGTTCTCAGGTTACCGAGGCGAAGCCGCCGTCGACAACGATAATCACGCCGCTGACGGCCTTGTTACCGTCGACCAGCGTCATGACGGTCTCGGCGACGTCTTCCGCGTTGACGACGCGCTGGAGCGGCGTCTGCTTGGCCCGCGCACCCATCAGCTTGTCGTAATTGTCGCCGAGCATGCGCTCCATCCAGTCGCCTTCCATCCAGCCGGGCGCGACGCCGTTGACGCGGACGCCGGACCGGCCGAGGGCGCCTGCCAGGGCTTTCGTCATCGTCCAGAGCGCGCCCTTGCTGACCGAATAGGGCAACGCCTGCGGGCCTGGCCGCGCGCCGACGATGGAGTTCGTATTGACGATGCAGGCGTCGTCCGACGCCTTCAGCAGCGGCGCCGCATGCTTGGTGACGAGGAACACGCCGCGGACGTTGACGCCGAACACGCGGTCCCAGTCCTCGACCTCGATCTGCTCGAACTGCCACGCCAGACCCTCAGTCGTCGTGCCGGCGTTGTTGCACAGCACGTCGAGCCGGCCGAATTTTTCCCGGATGGCGTCGATCATGGCGATCACGTCCGCTTCCGTCGCGACGTCCGCCTGGATCAGCAGCGTCTCGGCGCCCGCCTCCTCGCAGAGAGCGGCCGTCTTTTCGGCCTCGGCCGCGCTTCGCGCATAGTTGATCGCGACGTTGTAGCCCGCCTTTGCCAGTACGACCGCCTCGGCGCGGCCGATGCCGGTCGACGCGCCTGTAACGAGCGCCAAGCGTTTTTCGGATGTAGCCATGTGTTGTCTTCCCCCTTTTATCTTCCCTGCCGAACGCCCCGTCCGGAGGTAATTTTCCTGTTCGACATAAAATTGAACATGTTCATTATTTTGTCAATCCGCGTCGCGCGGGCCGAGCCCGGCGATCAGGATATCGAGCACGCGCCGCAAAGCGGCGAGGCCGCCGGGCTTCGACGGCTTGTCGCCGGCGAGCCAGCGCCGAAGCTCGGACTGGTAAAGCCCGAAGATCATCTCCGCGATCAACCGGGGGTCTTCCGGCGTCGACAACCGGCCGTCCGCGACGGCGTCTTCGACCAGCTCGCGAATACGCGCGACGATGGAGAGCCGGCCTTCCTGGAACCGCGGGGCCTGTACGCCGTCGGTATAGAATGTCAGTTCGCGCAGCAGGTCGCGGGTAAAACCGGGCTCCTTGGCGAAGTGCGTGTAGAACGGACCGAAGAGGGCGACGATCTGATCGGCGAACGGCGCGTCCTCGGGAATCGAGCCGAAGGCATCGCGGCGCAGCGCGTCCTGCCGGTCGTTATAGACGAGGAACAGCAGGTCTCGCTTGTCGGAGGCGTAGGTGAACAACGTGCCGAGGGCCACACCCGCCCGGCGCGCAATTTCCCGCGTCGTCGTGCCGTCATAGCCCTTCTCCCGGAACAGGGCGAGCGCGGCTTCTTCGATACGGTGGCGCTTTTCCGCCTTGTTGCGTTCCCGCTGCCCGACCGTCGCGTCGCTGTCCGGTATATCCGTATCCGCCATCGTTTCGGCTACGCTCCCCTGTGCTGTTTCCTCCGTGGAGTGTAGCGACTTCGCTTGCATAAATGAACATGTTCATTTATTGGCAGGTAACAGAATAGGATTTCCGGGGGAGCGAGCCATGCGCATCATCGACCTTCATTGCTATCCGAACACCCAGCCGTGGATCGACTGCCAGGGCCCGTACGTGAAGGCCCTTGCGGAATACTGGGACCGCGAGTGGAAGGCCAAGGAAGAGGACGAGGTGATCGCCGAGTTCACCGAGGCCGGCGTCGAGGCGGTACTCGTCGCGCTCGATCTCGAGACGACGGTCGACACGCCGCCCTGCTCCAACGAGTACGTCGCCGGCATGTGGAAGCGCCACCCCGACCGCGTCATCCAGGCATGGGGCGCAGTCGATCCCTTCAAAGGCGAGGTCGCGATCCGCGAAGCCAGGGAAGCGATCGAGGTGCACGGCATGCTCGGTTTCCACTTCCATCCGATCATGGGGCATTTCTCGGTCGACGACCGGCGGTTCTATCCGCTGTTCGAAACGATCTCGGCCCTGAAGGCGCCGGTGATGATCGATGTGGGCACGACCGGCATGGGCGCCGGTCTGCCGGGCGGCCTCGGCGCCAAGATTCGCCATGCCCACCCCGCCGCCATCGACGAACTCGCCGCCGACTTCCCGAACCTCACCATCGTCGCCGCGCACCCGGGCTGGCCGTGGGTCGACGAGATGACGGCGGTCGCGCTTCACAAGGGCAACGTGTTCTGGGAGATGTCGGGCTGGGCGCCGAAATACTTCCCGGCCCAGCTCAAGGTCGATATCCGCGCGCGCCTGCAGGACAAGGTGATGTTCGGCAGCGACTATCCGAGCCTGCCCTACGAGCGCATCTTCCGGGAATGGGACGAGCTCGGCTACAAGCCCGAGGTGATGGAGAAGATCTTCCACGGCAACGCCGAGAGAATTCTCGGGCTCTGAGCATTTCGCCAGTGCGGAGCCGTGCCGCGCCCGAAAACGAAAAAGGCCCCGCCGAATGGCGGGGCCTTTCGCATTCAGATACGGAAACGGTCAGACCGATTCCTGAATCCATTCGACCAGCTTGCCCTTCGGCAGCGCGCCGACCTTGGTCGCCGCAACCTCGCCGCCCTTGAACAGCATCAGCGTGGGAATACCGCGCACGCCGTACTTCGACGGCGTCATCGGATTGTCGTCGATGTTGATCTTCGCGACCGTGATCTTCTCGCCCATCTCCTCGGAGATTTCCTCGAGCGACGGCCCGATCTGTTTGCAGGGGCCGCACCATTCGGCCCAGAAATCGACCAGCACGGGACCGTCGGCCCCGAGGACTTCCGTTTCGAATGTGTCGTCGGATACAGGTTTGCTCGCCATTATCGTTCCTCTGTTTGATCCCCGGTGTCCGGCACCCGCCGAATACAGGGCGGTGTCGTTACCCGAGATTCCTGAATTTCGGGGCGGCCTGCAGGCCACCCGTGCCGTCCCTCCCGGCACCCGTTCTTATAGTTGAATCTAGGTCCGCCCTCGGCAGGAATCAAGGCGCATGGGCATCCAGCACCTGTGCATCCAGCGACATCAGGCGGGGCCCGTCGGTCCACAACAGGGCGCACTCAACGCGTTGATTTTCATATATTTCCGATAGCAACGCACGATAGGCAGCCATCTGGCGCAGATAGATCGCCGGGACGTCCTCTACGCGCACCGGCGGCGGACGATTCGTCTTGAAATCGAGGAGTCGCACCGTCTCGGGCGTCACCAGAAGCCGGTCGATCCGGCCCGATATGGCGGTCCCGCCGACGACGCCGGCGACCGGCACCTCGGCGCGCGATCCCGGCCCGAACAGCGCCGCGCACTCCGGATGGTCGAGGACCCCGAAGGTCTCGGCGACGAGCGCGTCGATCTCGTCGGCCGCGAGTTCGTGGACCGGCCGCGCCAAAAAGGCCCGCGCCGACGCCTCGCGGCGTGCCGCCGGGAGATCCGGAAGGGTCTGCAGCAGGCGATGAACGAGCAGTCCGCGACGGAATCCGGCACCGCCGTCCTCGCCGAGCGGCGAGCGTGTCGCCGGTTCGGCGGAAACCGGCCGCGACGGCGCGAGCGGCCGCGATGGCTCCGGCTCTTCGGGCGTCGGAATCCGCGACCAGTCGGGCAGCGGCAGCACTGCGGCATCCGCCGGTTCGGACCCCGCCGCCTGCTCGCCGGCAAAGGTATGGGGGTTCGACAGGACCAGCCCCTCGCCGCTCCAGGGATCGGCGGTCGCAAATCCGCCGGCATCGAAATCGAAGATGTCGGCGACCGCGCCCAGCCCGTCTCGCACGAGATTGTGCCACGACCCCGCGGGAGCCGCGTTTCGCGTGCCGTAGCCCGCCACGTAGAGCCGGTCCTCCGCCCGCGTCATCGCGACGTAGAGCAGCCGGCGGTATTCCTCGTCCTGCCGGGCGCGCTCCCGTGCATACAGACGGCCGGCCACTTCCTCGCGCGTTCGCGACCGCGGCGGCCAGAGGAGCAGGTCCGGCGCATCGCGATCGGAGCCGTCGTCCCAAAGGAGGCCGCGCGCCGGCTGCGGCGTCTGCATGGTGTCGGCGAGAAAGACGATAGGGGCCTGCAGCCCCTTTGCGCCATGAACCGTCATGATGCGGACCTCGTCGCGGACGCCCTGATCGAGGTCGCGCTTGATCTCCGCCTGCCCTTCCGCGAGCCAGCGGAGGAAGCCCTGCAGTGACGGCGGGTGCGCCGTCTCGAACGCGAGCGCGAGCGCGAGAAATTCGTCGATAGGATCGTTCGCCTCCTCTCGTAGCCGGGCGAGGATGCGCGCCCGTCCCAGCATCGGCCCGAGGATGTGCGCGAAGAACTCGTAAGGCGGCGTCATGTCGGCGCGGGCGAGAATCTCGGACAGGCGCGCGACCGCGTCGGCGCACTGCTCGTCCGTCCCGGCCCGGACGCGCAGCGATTGCCAGACCGTGCCGTCCCTGCCGTTGCACACGGAGAACAACGCCTCCTCGTCGAATCCGAACAGCGGTCCCTTGAGGATCGCGGCGAGATTGAGATCGTCCTGCGGCATGAGCGCGAAATCGCCGAGCGCGATCAGGTCGCGAACGGCGAGCTGGTCGGTCAGCACCATGCGGTCGAGTCCCGCCACCTCGATCCGACGCCGCTTGAGCTCGCGGATCAGCGCGTCGACGAAATCGGTCCGCCGGCGGACGAGAACCATGATGTCGCCGGGGCGCACCGGCCGGCCGGCGCTCTCCAGCATTTCGCCCGATGCGAGCCAGCTCTCGATCCGCCCGGCGATCGCCTGCGCGAGACGCGCCGCCGGCGTCTCCTCGCCGCCGAGCTCGTCCGGGTTCGTCCACGGAGACGGCGCCTCGCGTTTTTCGGGCAGGACCGGCGGCCAGACCTCGACCCGGCCGCCCTGGCCACGGCGGTGCGCGGTGTGGCGGACTCGCACGCCGGACACGCCGGCCCGCGCCG
>JAYPTI010000019.1:3254-29744 GCA_038133505.1 Alphaproteobacteria bacterium | reverse complement strand
AACGAAAGGGGAAGGCGCGTGGTCGAACTGGGCGGCCGGCGGATTCATCGGACGATCGGCCTCGCATGGCGCAGGACGTCGGCGCGGAAGGTGCAATATCGGGAATTCGGCGAACGGTTCCGCGACGGCGTCAGGCGCGCATTCCCGGACTTCACCATATTGCGGTAAGACGCGGGCGAACCGGCAGAAGCCGGCCCGCCCGCGGTATATCAGGCTGCCCGCGAAACCTGCGGGCCCGAAGCGTTCCGGTTCGCCGGACGCCGCTTGCGGCGCTTCTTCCTATTTTCGGCCGATGCACCGTCCCCGGACTTCGGCCCGGGACGATTGCCGTGTTTCGCAGCGGGATTTCCGGCGGCATTGCCGTTCGCAGCAGGCTTCGGACCGAACCTGCGTCCGCCGCCGCTCTTGCGGCGCGGTTTGCCGCTCTTGCCGCCTTTCCCGCCCGTGCGTTCCGGCAAGTCGGCAACCGCTTCGCCGTTCTTGTCGACCTTCGGGATCGGGTTGCCGATCAGCTTTTCGATATCGCGGAGAAGACCGATTTCCTCGCTGTCGCACAGCGCGATCGCGGTGCCGGCGGCGCCGGCACGGGCCGTCCGGCCGATCCGGTGAACATAGGATTCGGGAACGTTCGGCAACTCGAAATTGACCACGTGCGTGACGCCGTCGATGTCGATCCCGCGCGCCGCGATGTCGGTCGCGACGAGGACGCGGATGCGGCCCTTCTTGAACGCGCTCAGCGTACGCTCGCGCTGGTTCTGGCTCTTGTTGCCGTGGATCGCACCGGCCTTGATGTCGGCTTCCTCGAGATGGCGGCAGACACGGTCAGCGCCGCGCTTCGTGCGGGTAAACACGATGGCGCTCTCCACCTCCGGGCCGGACAGGGCATCGACAAGTGCGTCGCGCTTGCCCGATTTCTCGACCATGACAACGCGCTGGTCGATCTTCTCGATCGGCCGCGCGGCCGGCGTGACCGATACCTCGAGCGGGTCGGTGAGGAAGTCGTCGGCGAGCGCGCGAATCTGCTTCGGCATGGTCGCCGACAGCAGCACCGTGCGGCGGTCGCGCGGCAGCTTCGCCATGATCTTCCGGATCGCTGGCATGAAGCCGAGGTCGAGCATCTGGTCGCCCTCGTCGAGGACGACCGAGGTGGTCTCGTCCAGCTTGATCGCGCCGGTCGACATGTGATCGAGCAGGCGGCCCGGCGTTGCGATGACGATATCGACGCCGCGCGCCATCGCACGAACCTGCGGGCCCGGCCGAGCGCCGCCGATAACGACGGCGGTCGAATGGCGGACGTGGCGTCCGTAGGTGCGGATGCTTTCGTCGATCTGGTTCGCAAGCTCGCGCGTCGGCGCGAGGATCAGTGCCGCACACGTGCGGGGCGCGTTGCGGCCCTTGCGGGTCAGGATTTCCTGCAGCAGCGGCAGCACGAAGGCCGCCGTCTTGCCGGTGCCCGTCTGGGCGATGCCGACGACGTCGCGGCCGTCCAGCATTGCGGGGATGACGCCGGCCTGAACGGGCGTCGGGGTCTCGTAGCCTTCTTCGGAGATTGCACGAAGCAGGCGCTCGGCGAGGCCGAGATCGGTAAATTTCGTCAAAACGATACTCTTTCTATACGTCGCACACGCGCCAAGCGGCCGCGGCTATGCGACGACGGTCGTTTAAAATGGAGGGAGCCAGCGCAGATCAGCTGCCTTGTTCGTGGGCCCCTTTTTCGAAGTATCTCAGGGGCGCTTATTCTTGGGCAACGATCGATACGGTCGTTTGCTTAGAAAATGCGCGCCGGCGGCGAACGGGTCGCCCTCTACGCACGGCGCGTATGGGCGATATGTGACACGTTTCCGGTGAATTGCAAGTTAATTCGCCGGCAGATTCCGAATAAATACCTGATTTAGCGTAAAAAATGCCGCCGGGCTGTTGATCTCAGCCGCCGAACGCCTCCATGTGCTCCTGGCGCAGGCCGTAGGCGACGACCCAGTCGTCCCCCTCGCCCTCGAGGCAGAACAGCGCACCGTGGCCCGGCTTGTACTCGATGACGACCCGGCCCTCGTCGCCGCCGGTCATCACCGCACCGGCGCGGCGCAGAAACTCGCTGTGGCCCGTCATCACGACGTCGCCGCCGCCCGACGCGATATCGTCGAGGAACGGCTGGAGCGGTGAATCCGCGAAGACCGGATAGGACGATTCCTGCGCCAGCGCCGGGTCGCCGAACGCCGCCGCGACGCGTTCCGCCGTCTGCCGCGTCCAGAGACGTCCGCTATGGACGATGCAGCGCGGCTCGATACCGGCAGCCTTCAGATGCCGCCCGATCCTGTCGGCCTGCGCCATCCCGAGATCGGTCAGCGGGCGGTCGGGGTTCTGCTCGGCGGTAAAGCAGTTGGCGTGGTGGGCGAGGATGACTTTCATCGGTCGGGTTCCCTGTTGCGGTTATTGCGCGTTACGCGGCGAGCGCCGGCGCGAGCGGCGTGTTGCCGAGGATATGATCCGATACCTTCTCGGCGATCACGAGGACCGCGGCGTTGATGTTGCCAGAGACCAGGTCCGGCATCGACGACGCATCGACGACGCGCAAATTCTCGGCGCCGCGGACCCGGCATTCGGTATCCAGCACGGCGCGCTCGTCCGTGCCCATCGGCGTCGTGCAGGACGGATGATGCGCGGTGATTGCGGTCCGCCGGATCCATGCCTCGATATCGGCATCCGATGTCGCACCGGGGCCGGGCGTCGCTTCGACCTCCCGATAGGGATCCATCGCCGGCTGGTGCAGCATGTCGCGCGCGAGCTTGACCCCGGTCTTGAGCGTCTCGAGATCGGACGGCGCATCGAGGAAGTTCTGGATGATACGAACCTTGTCGAACGGATCGGCCGAGCGCAGCAGCACCTCGCCGCGGCTTTCGGGATGCAGCAGCACGGGCCGGACGCCGAACCCGTCCTTGTAGGCCGGGCGGATCCCGGGAAACCACAGATGCGCGTTGGTCGCAGCGCCGCGGAAAAGGAACTGGATGTCCGTGGTGGCAAGTTCGGGCCGCGTCTTGACGAAACCGTGCAGCCCGCCGGGCAGGACGGTGCCGGGACCGGTACCGAACAGTTGCGCGCGGATCATCGAGACCGCCATGCGATCGAACCGCATCTCCTTCAGGAACGGCCCGGGCTTCTTGCGTTTTGCCGTCACGTGAACGGCGAGGTGATCCTGCAGGTTCTTTCCGACCCAGGGAGAATCGACGACCGGTTCGATACCGACATCGCGCAGGTGATCGGCGGGCCCGATGCCGGACAGCATCAGCAGCTGCGGCGAGTTGAACACGCCGCCGGACAGGATCACTTCCCTGGCGGCACGCACGACGGTCGGCCGCCCCAACCGCATGTATTCGATGCCGGTCGCGCGCGTCCCGTCCATCACGACCCGCGTCGCATAGACGTTGGTGCGCAGCTCGACGTTCCGCCGGCGCAACGCCGGACGCAGGAACGCGCGCGCCGCGCTGTCGCGCTTGCCGAGATGGATGGTCGACTGCGACCGGCCCAGCCCTTCCTGCTTCTCGCCGTTGTAGTCCTCGGTGAAGCCGAAGCCCATCGCGTTGCCGGCTTCGATCCAGGCGTCCCACAGCGGGTCCTGCGAGCGGGCGCGCTGGGTATGGAGGGGACCGTCGTCGCCGCGCCACGTGTCGCCGCCCTCTTCCCAATTCTCCATCCGGCGGAAATAGGGCAGGACGTCGGCGTACGACCAGCCGGTCGCGCCCTTCTGCGCCCAGCGGTCGTAGTCTCCCCGATGGCCGCGCACGTAGGCCATGACGTTGATCGACGACGAGCCGCCGACGACCTTGCCGCGCATCGCTTCGATCTCGCGGTTGTTGAGGTGCGACTCGGGCTCCGTATCGTAGCCCCAGTCGTGTGCGCGCTTGTCGTGCATGCGCCCGAGGCCGAGCGGGATGTGGATCATCGGATCTGTATCGGGGCCGCCAGCCTCAAGGACGAGGACACGGTTGTTCGGATCGGCGCTCAGCCGGTAGGCGAGCACGCAGCCCGCGCTGCCCGCGCCCACGATGATGTAGTCGAATTCGTCCGCCGATCCGCTCATGGCCGATCCCGCTCCCCGTCCCTGTTACTTCTTCCGAGCGCATCATACGGAAACCGGCACAACCGCAACAGCCGGGCGAACGAAACCTCGCTGCCGCTTCCAGTAGTCTACTTCCGGCGCGCGAGCGCCTTCTCGACCTTCTTCAGCGCCTCGATCAGTTCCGTCGCGTGCGCGCGGCCGACCGGCGGCTGGTCCTTTAGCGTATCGGCCCAGTCCGCCAGGATTCCCGCAAGAACGAAATGATGAAGATGCACGCCGACGACGCGTTTCTCCTCGCCGCTCCGCGTCAGGCGAAAAAACAGGCCGTCCCCCTCTGCCTTCGCCTCGAAGCTGGAATCGCGCTCGAACGACCCGACATAGAACTTGTCGGGAAAATCGATCGAGACTTCCGCCTTGTCGGAAATCGGCCGCACGTCGGTCTCCTCCTGTTGAACCTTCCGGGAGAGAATAGGACGGTCGAATGTGACGGTTTGTTGACGCAGATCAATCGGGCACAAGGCAGCCGGGCCTACACTGGCGTCACCGACAACGGCAACCGGAGGCCGAGCCATGCTTACTTACGAGGACTGCCTCGGGCTGTGCGAACTGGACGAGGACGAAATCCGCGCCATCGCCGAGCACGAGAACCTGCCCGAGCTCGCAGCGCTTGAACTCGGCCATTACCTGCTGCAGAGCGACGACGGCGTGCTCAGGATCAAAAGCATGATCGTGGAAGACATCGAACGCGCGGAATTAACGGGCCATGCCGAGCACGCGCTGAAGCTGAAGCTGACCCTGAAGCACTTCGTCGACACGCACCCGGAAAATCCGGCGAACCGCTGACGCCTCTCCGCTGGCGCGCGGCGGCGCCATCCCCTATACCCGCCGCATGACCGAAATATACGTCGATGCCGACGCCTGCCCCGTGAAAGACGAGGTCGTGCGGGTCGCGGAACGCCACGGCCTCAAGACCCTGATGGTGAGCGACGGCGGCATCCGCCCCAACCCGCATCCGCTGGTCGAAACGGTGATCGTGCCGGGCGGCACCGATGCCGCCGACGACTGGATCGCGGAACGCATCGGCGCGGGCGACATCTGCGTCACCAACGACATCCCGCTCGCCGCGCGCTGCATCGAGGCGGGCGCGCTCGTCATCCGGCCCAACGGCGAGACGCTGGACGCCCGCTCCATCGGCGGCGTGCTCGCCACCCGCAACCTGATGAGCGACCTGCGCTCGGCCGGCGCGTTGACGGGCGGCCCACCCCCCTTCTCGAAGAAGGACCGGTCGCGCTTCCTGGATCATATGGAACGAACGGTGCAGGCGGCGAAGCGGTGACCGACGCGTCCGCCGGGCGGCGCCGTTGCGCTTGCCGCCCCTAGCCGCAACAGAATTTACGGGCAGGCCCGCGGAATCGCCGACCGAACGATCGCCGTCACGAATTCATTTTTATGTTCGTGGCGATCGAGATCCTCTCTCCTTCCCCGTAGAACGGGTGAACGAGATGCTCCATCCACGCCGGAAACATGATCATCGTTCCGGGCTCGGGATCGATTATGAGACTTTGCCCGAACCCGTATCGCGGAAGGCCGGAACTGAGAGCCAGAGTCCTCGGATCGCGGAGCTCGAACTTGCCGTTCAATTGGGGTTCCGGATCCGGTTGCCCGGCAGAGACGTAATAGACGCACGACCAGTCGCATTCCGGATGGATATGGGACTGGTTGTAGTCCCCATGGCTGTTCACGTTCGCCCACGCCGCGGCGGTGTAATCGGCATCGACCTTTCTCAGATTGGTCTCTTTGTCGGGCAGCGCCGCGAGCCGCAACATCGAGTTGTGGACCCACATCTTGAATTTTTCTATCGCCGGGGACTTCCAATCCCACAGGGTCGCATTCGAATGCCAGCCGCCGATATTGGAAATGTTCTTCCCGCTGTTCTTATTTTTCTCATTGAGAATAATCTCAATGAGTTCTTCGTTTAATCGTTCGGAATCGGGAACTTCGCGGATCAAATACGGAGTCGCAAATGCAATATGTACTTCGCCGCCGATCGGGTAGGACAGGTCCATTTCAATCCCCCCACCTTTGATTATTGTTACGTTTGGATCACCCTGCATAAATTCCGACCGGAAATCAATCGCACAACCGGCAGATATTGATTCTCTATCGACTCCGTTTCCAAAAAGCGGCGGCCGGCCGCCCGACAAACTTCAGGGAGACGCGGCTAAGAAGGATATGAAGGCGGTGCTCGCGAACCTGCAGAAGGCGGGCGAGCTGACGATCGCGCGCTGCTCGACGAGGCACGGCGCTGTCTGAAATATCGGGAAAACTGGTAGCGGAGGAGGGACTCGAACCCCCGACACGCGGATTATGATTCCGCTGCTCTAACCTGCTGAGCTACTCCGCCACGGGGCGCGGATATAGGCGGTTGGGCCGTTTTCGTCAAGCATTTCGGGCCATGCGAAACGTCCGCTACACTCGCGAAAACCGCAGAGGTCCCGACCATGCCGCGCTTTTCCGCCAACCTGTCGACGCTGTTCCGCGAATACGTGCCGCTCGACCGCTGCCGCGCTGCCGCGGAGGCCGGGTTCTCGGCGGTCGAGTTCCAGTTTCCCTACGACATCGACCTCGGCGCGCTGGCGGGTACGGTCGAGGAATTCGGGCTCGCCGTCTCGGTCATCAACGTGCCGGCCGGGGACATGATGAACGGCGGCGAAGGCACGTCCGCCGTGCCGGGCCGCGAGTTCGAGTTTCGCGACGGCGTGGCGCGCGCGCGGGAGGTCGCAAGGACCATCGGCGCTCGGAGCGTGAACGTCTTGGCCGGCTGCCCCTCGCCCGAGCGCGACCGCCGCGAATGCCTCGCCTTGCTCGCCGAAAACCTCAACGTGGCTGGCGACGCGTTCGGCGACATCGGCGTGCAGGTCGTCGTCGAGGCAATCAACGATATCGACCGGCCCGGGTTCCTGCTGCCGCGCGTCGCCGATGTCGCCGAGCTGCTGGAGGCGGTTGACCATCCCAACGTCGCCATCGAGTTCGACCTCTATCACGTCGAGACGATCGGCGATCCCATCGTCGAGACGTTCCTGCGCTTCCGCGACCTCGTGGGCCATATCCAGTTCGCAGACGTCCCGGGCCGCCACGAGCCGGGCACCGGCCGCATCGATTTCGACGCCGCCTTCGCCGCCATCGACGCGAGCGGATACGACGGTTTCGTCGCCGCGGAATATTTCCCGGAAGGGCGGACCGAAGACGGGTTGGACTGGTTTAGGGAATAGGCCTCAGGCCGCGCGGCGGATCCAGCCGCCGCCAAGCAGGCGGTCGCCGTCATAGAAGACGCAGGCCTGGCCGGGCGCAACGGCGCGTTCGGGCGAATCCAGCACGACGCGAGCCGAGCCGTTTGCCGGATCGAGATGCAGCGTCGCCGGCGCGGGTTCCTGGGTCGAGCGCACGCGCACCGTCACCCGCTTCCCCTCGCCGCTTTCAGCCGGCGCGCCGCCGAGCCAGTTGACCTCGGCCACGTTCACCTCGGTCTCGCCGAGCGCATCCGCCGGCCCGACGACCACCCGGCGGTCGTCCGGCTCGATGCGCACGACGTAGAGCGGCTCACCCGCACCGCCGACACCGAGCCCGCGGCGCTGTCCGACCGTGAAGTTGATGATGCCGTCGTGGCGTCCGAGCACGGTGCCGTCGACATGGACGATGTCGCCCGGATCGATGGCGCCCGGGCGGATCTTCTGAACCACGGAGGAGTAGTCGCCATCCGGCACGAAGCAGATATCCTGGCTGTCGGGCTTCGAGGCGACCGGCAGGCCGAAGCGCTCGGCATGGGCGCGCACCTCGTCCTTCGGCATGTCGCCCAAGGGAAAGCGCAGATAATCGGCCTGCTCGGCCGTGGTCGCGAACAGGAAGTAGCTCTGGTCGCGGCTCGCATCGACGGCGCGGTGCAGCTCGGCGCCCGCCGGACCCGCGACGCGGCGGATGTAGTGGCCGGTCGCCAGCGCGTCGGCCTGCAGATCCTTCGCCGTCTTCAGCAGGTCGCGGAACTTGACCGTCTGGTTGCAGCGGACGCAGGGGATCGGCGTCTCGCCGCGCAGATACGCGTCGGCAAAATCGTCGATAACGTCCTCGCGGAACCGGGATTCGTAGTTCAGCACGTAATGCGGGATTTGGACGGTCTCTGCCACCCGGCGCGCATCGAAGATGTCCTGGCCGGCGCAGCATGCCTTCTCGCGCTTCACCGCCTCGCCGTGGTCGTAGAGCTGGAGGGTCACGCCGACCACGTCGTAGCCCTGCTCCTTCAGGAGCGCTGCGGTGACGGACGAGTCCACGCCGCCCGACATGGCGACGACCACGCGGGTCTCCGCGGGGGCTTTATCGATTCCCAGATCTATTCGGGGCGCGTTCATGGCGCGGAATATAGGTTATTGCGACTGGGCGGCAAGGAAGGTGTATGGTTTCCCCCAATAGGGAGAAAACAAGCCGAATGCCCAAGACCCCCGACTATTTCCGCGACAAGACGATCTTCATCACCGGCGCCGCGAGCGGAATCGGCCGCGCGACGGCACTGATCTTCGCCCGCGAAGGCGCGAACGTGATCTGCGCCGACATCGACGCGGCGGGCGCCGAGGCCGTGGCCGCGGAGGTGCGAAAGACCAACGCGGGCGCGTTTGCCGTCGCCACCGACGTGACCGACCGCCCCTCGGTCGACGCCGCCATCGCCGCGGGCATCGACGCGTTCGGCGCCATCGATTTCCAGTTCAACAGCGCCGGCGCGGCCGGCAAGCGCTCGACCTTCCTCGACATCGACCCGGAGCTGTGGCGGCGCACTTACGCGCTCAACGTCGACGGCGTGTTTCACTGCATGCAGGCCGTCCTGCCGCACATGCTGGAGCGCGGCCACGGCGTAATCGTCAACGTCGCCAGCATGGCGCACCGCCGCGGCGGACCAGGCCATTCGACGCATTACGCATCGGCCAAGGGCGCGGTTGTGACGCTGACCATGGGCGTGTAGAGGGAATTCGTGACCCGCGTCATCCGTGCATTGTCGATCTCGCCCGGCCCCATCGACACCGCCTTCCAGGCGATCTCGTCCGAGGAGCTGAAGCAGCGCATGGTCGACGACGTGCCGATGAAGCGCTTCGGGACGGCCGAGGAGATCGGCGAGATGGTGCTCTTCATGTGCTCGGACGCTTGCGAGTTCATGACGGCGGACACGGTCTACATCAACGGCGGCGGCGGGTTCCGCTGACGCCGGGCAAAACGGGACAGAAGGAAAGAGGGAGAGAAAGCATGAAAACGAGAGCCCTGGGCGCCTGCGAGATCGCGGCGGTCGTCGAGAGCGTGATGCCGTTCCGGTCGCCCGCCGACATGTATCCCGACGTCACCGAGGAGATGGTCGAGAAGCACATGCACTGGATGGCGCCGGATTACTTCGACACCGAGAGCGGCAAGATGCTTTTCGCCTTCCAGAGCTATTTGGTGAAAACGCCCCGGCTCAACAACCTCCTCGACGCTTGCATCGGCGAAGACAAGGAGCGGCCCGGCCGCCCGCACTGGCACCGGCAGAAGACGCCGTGGCTGGGCAACCTGAAGGCCGCCGGAATGACCCCCGAAGACATCGACATCGTGATGTGCACCCATCTCCATATCGATCATGTCGGCTGGAACACGCAACTCAAGGACGGCCGCTGGGTGCCGACTTTCCCCAACGCGCGTTACGTGTTCTCGGAGAAGGAATACAGGCACTGGGAATCGATGCTCGGCAATTCGGAGATCGGCGACAACGTGTTCAACGATTCCGTCCTGCCGGTCGTCGAGGCTGGCTGCGCCGATCTGGTCCGAGACGACCACGAGATCGACCATGGCATCGTGCTCGAACCGACGCCGGGCCATACGCCGGGCCACGTCGCGCTCAACCTCGAGAGCGAGGGCGACAAGGCGCTGTTCACGGGCGACCTGTTCCACCACCCGCTGCAGATTTACGAGCCGGACCTTTCGAGCGGCCTCTGCACGGACCAGGACCTGTCGCGCAAGAGCCGCTACGACTTCTGCGGCAAGTACGGCGACACGGACGCGCTGGTCATCCCCGCCCACTTCACCGGCACGACCTGCGGCCACATCCGCACGCAAGGCGACAAGTGGCGGTTCGACTTCGTCGAGGCGTAAAGGCCAGTTTAATTGCAATTTGAGAGATGGATGCTCGGCTCGAGGCCGAGGATGACGGTCATTCCGATCCCCGGAATTTGCACGCCCCCATGTCACCCTCGGCCTTGAGCCGAGGGTCCATGTCGCCCACAGTACGCCTCTTTCCACCGCACACCGGCCCGATGCCGGCGGACAGGAAGCCTTGAACACGGAAACCCGCCCTCCCCCGCCCGGCGCGCTGTTCGCCTGCGTTCTGGCGTCGATCACCGCGATCGCGCCGCTGGCGCTCCACATGGTCTTCCCGGCCGTGCCGGCCGTGAAGGCGCATTTCGGCGTCGACGAGGCGACGGCGGAGCTGACCCTCAGCGTGCCGCTGTTCACGATGGCGTTCATGACGCTCGCCTACGGCTCTCTGTCGGACCGGTTCGGCCGGCGGCCGGTGCTGCTCGGCGCGATCGCACTGTTCGTCGCGGGCAGCCTCGCGTGCGCGCTGGCGAACTCGATCTGGGTGCTGATCGCAGGCCGCGTCCTGCAGGCGGCGGGCGGCGCCGGCGGCATCGGCCTCGCGCGGACCATCGCGCGCGACGTCTACGGCACCGAGAAGCTCGTGAAGGTGATCGCCTATCTCACCATGGCCTACACGCTGGGCCCGATGCTGGCGACGCCGCTGGGCGGGCTGCTGATCGAGCTGTCGGGCTGGCGCGCCCTGGTCACGACGGCCGCAGGAATCGGAGCGGTCCTGGCCCTTCTCACATGGTTCGTGATGTACGAGACGCATCCGACCGGCGGCGGCGGCGTCGGCACGCGGATCAATCCGGTCCGGGATTTCGTCACCCTGATGGGCAATCTGCGGTTCGCTTCTTTTGTCCTGCAGTCGGGCTTCAGTTCCGGCGCGTTCTTCGCATTGGCCTCGGCGAACGCGTTCCTGCTGACCGAATATCTGCACCGGCCGGCGTCGGAGTACGGGCTCTATTTCCTGTTCTTCCCGGGGGGCTTCATCGTCGGCAACTTCGTCTCCAGCCGTCTCAGCGGGCGGGTCCCGCTCGAAGGCATGGTCGCGATGGGCGCGACGCTGCTGATCGTCACTGTCTCGACGCAGGCGGCCGTCATCGCCGCCGGCATCGTCACGCCGCTGGTGCTGTTCCTGCCCGGCCTGTTCATCACATTCGCGCAGGGCCTCGCGCTGCCCAACTCGCAGTCGGGCGCGATCATCGAGGCGGGCGCGCTGGCGGGGACCGGCGCCGGCATCGGGGTGTTCATGCAGATGATGGGCCCGGCCAGCTTCACCCAGATCTACGGACTGATCGCCGACGGAACGCCGACGCCGATGACGATTACCGTCTGCACCAGCGCCGCGATCTCGTTCGCATTCGGGATCATCCCGTTCCTGACGCGCCGGCGCGCGTCGAAACGCTGAAGTCAAGCGGCCTCGTCGCCGCCTTCGAGCTCGCGCTGGAGTTCCACCGCCGCCTCGCTGGTCTCGACGAGGCGCTCGACGATGCGCCCGAGCAGCCTGAACTCCTCCGCCGTCAGCCCGCCGAACTCGACGTCGTTTACCTGACGCTGCCACGGCGCGAGCTGCTCCAGCCGGGCGCGGCCCTCCGGCGTGACGGCGAGGATGATGCGGCGCTTGTCCTCGGGATCGGGCGTCTTGGTGACGAGGCCCATCTCCTGCAGCTTGCGGGTCGTGTTGGTGATGAAGCCGATGGAGACGTGGAGATGTTCCGCCAGCGCCTTCACGTTCACGTCGCCGTCTGCGCTGAGCCGGGCGATGGAGATCAGGATCGTATATTCGATTCCGGCGAGGCCGATGCGTCGCGCGTGGCCGTCTCGAATGGCCTCGTGGCGCGCGTTGAAGGCGAAGAAATCGTGGACGAGCTTCCGGAAATTCTGGTCGGAACCGCCGGCGAGCAGTTCGGGCCGCGAGACGGTCGGCGGCGTTCCCTCGCCGTCCGACAGCGGTCGGGCAGCGTCGGTATCGGTTGCGTCGAGCGGCATTCCGGCGTCTCGTTCCTGTGACTTCGGTCGCGAAAGATTCCGTTTCTCAAATTAGTATACTTAGTATAGTATTTTTGATGCAAGCTGTTTAACCGAGGGAGCAGGGTCATGGCGAAGACGGGCGCACAACATCTCGAGTCGCTGCGCGACGGGCGCGAGGTCTATCTGAACGGCAAGAAGGTGGACGACGTCACGACGCATCCGGCGTATCGCAACGCCGTGGCGGCCGCCGCGTCGCTCTACGATTTCCAGGCGGACCCGGCGCACATCGACTACATGACCTTCGAGAGCCCGACATCGGGCGAGCGGGTCAACCGCTGCTGGCAGCTCACCAAGTCCTACGAAGAGCTGGTGACGCGCCGCAAGGCGATCGAGGGCTGGTCGCGCCTGTCGGGCGGCTGGCTCGGCCGCTCTCCGGACCACATCGCGTCGTCGTTGGTCGGCCAGGTGATGGGCCTCCCCGTCTTCGAGAAGCACTCGCCCGAGCGCGCCAAGGCGCTGTGGAACTATTTCGAGTGGGCGCGCGACAACGACGTCTACATGACCTACGTGATCATCAATCCGCAGGCGAACCGCGGCAAATCGACCGGCGAACAGCAGGACGAACATCTCGCGACGGCCGTAGTCGACGAGGATTCCGAAGGCATTACGGTCCGTGGCGCGAAGATGCTCGGCACCGGCTCGATCATGGCGAACGAAGTCCTGTTCGCGAACATCCAGCCGCTGAAGCCGGGCGAGGAGAAATACGCGATCTCCTTCGCGATCCCGATGAACGCGAAGGGCCTCAAGATCCTGTCGCGCCGGTCATACGAGGAAGCGGCGCCGAACGGTTTCGACTATCCGCTGTCGGCCCGCTTCGACGAGAACGACGCGCTGGTCTATTGCGACGACGTGAAGGTGCCGTGGGACCGCGTGTTCATCTACAAGGATACCGACACGGCCCGCGCCCAGTTCCAGGACACCTACGCGCACTACATGCAGAACTACCAGGCGATGACGCGCCTGATGGTGAAGATGCAGTTCCAGATCGGTGTCGCGCGGCGCATCTGCGAGACCATCGGTACCGTCGGCATGCCGCCGGTCGCGGAGAAACTCGGTCACATGGCCGCCCAGGCGGCGATGGTGGAAGGCCTCGTCTACGGCATGGAATCGGGCGGCGGCATGTTCAACGGCTACTACGTGCCGGACCGCAACCTGATGTACACCGCGCAGGTCCTCACGCAGCAGCTCTATCCGGAATTCGTTACCGCGATGCGGGAGCTCGCGGGCGGCGGACTGATCATGCTGCCCTCGTCGGCCGAGGATTTCGCCGACCCGGACCTCAACCGCTATATCAACGCCACCCAGAAGTCCGCGATCGGCTCGTCCGAGGACAAGGTGAAGTTCATGAAACTCGCCTGGGACGCGATCGGCTCCGAGTTCGCGAGCCGTCACACTCAGTACGAGATGTTCTATGCCGGCGCCCAGTTCGTCACCCGGGCGCACGCCTTCCGCACCTACAACTGGGACCGGTCGGCGGAGCTCGTGGACTCGATCCTCGACAAGTACAGCCTGCAGGACGTGATAGGCTCGGGCGACGGCAAGATCGCGGCCGAATAGACTCACTTGATCTCGATCAGGGCGTCGCTTCCGACGCGTCGTCCAATCTTGTCCAGGTGGAAGAAGTAACAGGGAAGCAGATCATGGCCGACACCGACACGCTGGTAGCCGCGCATTCGCCGAGCACCGACCTCGACCCGTTTTCGAAAGAAAACATTGTCGATCCGTATGCCTGGAACGGCGAATTCCGGGACATGGGCGATCTCATCTGGCTGTCGAAATACAATGTCTGGTCGACCGGCAAGTACGCGCTCGCAAAAGAAATTCTCGACGACCCTGCGACTTATTGCTCGGGCGCGGGCGTCGGTCTGACGAACTTCCACACCGAGAAGCCGTGGCGGCCGCCGAGCAAGCTGCTGGAAGCCGACCAGCCCGAACACACGCCGCGTCGCGCCGTGGCGGACGATTCCATGGCGCACTCACGTCTCCGCGCCTACCGGCCGATCTTCGACGAGGTCGCCGCGAAGCTGGTCGACGGGCTTCTCGAGAAAGGCACGTTCTGCGGCATGGAGAATGTCGCCCAGCCCTACATCCTGAAAGTGTTTCCGGACGCGGTCGGCCTCAAGCCCGAGGGCCGCGAGCGTCTGCTCGCATACGGCAACATGGTGTTCAACGGCTTCGGGCCGCTCAACGACATTTTCCACGACTCCACCGCCGCCGCGGACGAGGTCGTCGACTACATCATGAAGTGCTGCCTGCGCGAGGAACTCGACGAGAACGGCCTCGGCATGGTTCCCTATCAGGCTGCCGATGCCGGCCATATCGACCACGAGGAAGCGCTATTCATCGTACGGTCCATGCTGTCCGCCGGCCTCGATACCACCGTCTATGCCATCGGCAACGCGCTGAACTGCTTCGCGACCCACCCGGGCGAATGGAAGAAGCTGCGCGAGGATCCGAAAAAGATCCGCAACGCCATCGAAGAGGTGATCCGCTACGACTCGCCCTTCCAGGCGCTGTTCCGCACGACGACACGCGAGGTCGAACTCGCGGGTCACCGGATCGGCGACAAGGAGAAGGTTCTGGTCAATCTCGGCGCGGCAAACCGCGATCCCGATGCCTGGGACGACCCCGACACGTTCAACGTCGATCGCAATGCGGCGGCGCATTTCGGCTTCGGGTTCGGCATCCATCACTGCATGGGCCAGGCAATGGCGCGGCTCGAAATGCTTGCCCTGTTTACGGAAATGGCGAAACGCATTGCGACCATCGAGCCTGCGGGCCCGGCCGTGCGCGCGCTGAACAATACGCTGCACGGCTTCGAAACGCTGCCGCTGAAGGTAACGGCGGCCTGACGATCCCGACGATATCTCGGGCGGCGGACCACCCGGCGCCCGGGAGTTGCAGCTAGGCCCGCAGGCCCATCTCCCAGAAAGCGGCTTCCAGCCGCGTTGCGTGCGCGAAGGTCCGCTGCAGGTCGGCGATGCGGGCATCCGCCCCGCGCGCCGTCGCCAGCCGGTCGAGCTGCGCGCCGGCTGCGGCAGCCACGTTCTGGTATTCCTCCCCCGCGTACATCTCGATCCACTCCCGATACGGATTGCCGTCCATGACGGTGGCGGGATCGGCGGCCACACGGCGACCGATCTCGCCGTATCCGAGAATGCAGGGCGCAAGGGCGACCTGAAGGTCGAGCACATCGCCCGCCTTGCCGCGCTCGAAGACGTAACGCGTATAGGCGGTCGTCTCCATTTCCTCGGGCGCAGACGCCATGTCCGCCTCGGTAAGGCCCCAGGCGGCGCAGAATTTCACGTGCAGCCCCATCTCGACGTCGACGATCCCGGAGAGAGCGGCCGCCGCGCTGCGGATCTCGGCAAGATCGTCCGACTTGAATGCCGCAAGCGCCCAGGCGCGGGCGAAATGGATCAGGAACAGATAGTCCTGGATCAGGTAATGCCGGAAGCAGGCCTCCGGCAGCGAGCCGTCGGCGAGACCGCGGACGAAGGCGTGATCGACATAGGCTTCCCAGTCGTCAGGACAATCGGCCTTTAGCCGCGCGAAGAGCGAGCTGTAGAGGTCGGGATCGGACATTTGGCCGCCCTACATCTGGTTGTTGGTCTCGGCCGGCATCGTGAGCGTCATCCCGTCGAGCTCTTCGGTGACCGTCACCTGGCAGCCGAGACGCGAGGTCGGGCGCACGCCCCAGGCGAGATCGAGGAGGTCTTCCTCCTCCTCCGAGGGGTCGGGCAACAGATCGAAGTGATCGCGGTCGACATAGACATGGCACGTCGAGCACGCCATCGCGCCTTCGCACGCGCCTTCGATGTCGATGCGGTTGTCCCAGGCGGCCTGAAGGACCGACGTCCCCGCGGCGACCTCGACGGTCGTCTCGCTGCCGCCGGGAGCGACGAAGATGATCTTCGGCATGGCTACTCCGCCGCCCGTGCGCCGCCGGCGCGGGCGAAAATGTCCGACCAGACTTCGATGAAGCGCTCGACGTCGGCATCGGACGTATCCCAGCCGAGGCTGATCCTGAGCGCGCACAGCGCGTCCTCGTCGGCGACGCCCATGGCGGTCAGCACGTAGGGCGGCTCGACGCGCCCGGCGGAACAGGCCGACCCGGCGCTCACCGCGATCCCGGCGAGGTCGAACGACATCACCTGGGTCTCCGAACCGACTCCGGGCATCATGATCTTCGACGTATTCGGGAGGCGCGCGGCGCCGTCGCCGAAAACACGGAAACCGGGCGTCGACTGGCGCAGCCGCGCCTCCAGGCGGTCGCGCAGCTCGGCCAGCCGTTCGTAATCCCCCATCCGCGCCGCGGCGATCTCCGCCGCGAGGCCGAGCCCGACGATCCCCGCAACGTTCTCCGTCCCGCCGCGCAGCCCGCGTTCCTGCCCGCCGCCGCGCATCAAGCACTCGGCCGCGGCGGCGTCGCGCACGATCAGTGCACCGACCCCTTGCGGCCCTCCGAATTTGTGGCCGGTCAGCGCCATGGTGTCGACGCCCAGCGCCGCGAAATCGACCGGAATCTTGCCGACCGCCTGTACCGCATCGCAATGAACCCTCGCCCCAAGGCGATGGGCAATCGCCGCCGCGTCGGCGACGGGCTGGAGAACGCCGGTCTCGTTGTTGGCGAGCATGATCGCGACCAGATCGGGCGCGTCGGCGGCTACAAGCATCTCCTCCAGGGCGCCGAGGTCGACGACCCCGTCCGCCGTCACCGGCACGCGATGCGCGCCGGGACATGCATCGAGGACGGCAGGATGTTCAATGGCGGCGACGAAGCTGCGCGCCGGATCGGCCGTCTGCAGGACCTGATTGTCGGCTTCGGTGCCGCCGCCGGTAAACACGACCTGATCAGGCTCGGCGCCCACGAGCGCCGCGACCTGGCGCCGGGCTGCCTCGACCTTCGCCCGTGCAGCCCGGCCGGGCCCGTGGACGGAGGAAGCGTTTCCGGTCTCCGCCATCGTGGCGGCCATCGCCGTAACGACCTCGGGACGCAGCTTTGCGGTCGCATTGTAGTCGAGATAGACGGCTTTTCTGCCCGTTTCGGATCTCGTCATGGCCTCCGGCGGTCCCGAAACCGCCCTAAAATCAGCCCCGAAAATGCGCGGAATGCTTGAAATCGGCACCCGCGGTTGTGCTATATTCCGCCGATTTTTAAATCCGGGGCAGCAAAAACTTTGCGCGGCGCGGGCGAAATTCCGCGGCGCTGGCTGCACTTTACGTTCTGGCCCGGGCCAGTCAACACGCGGCGCGCGCCGAATATCGCGCCGCAGATAAAGGAAGCTTGATGCCGGAGATTATCTTCAACGGGCCCGAAGGGCGCCTCGAAGGCCGATATCATCACAGCAAGCAGGAAAACCCGTCGATCGCGCTGATGCTGCACCCGCATCCGCAGTATGGCGGCTCGATGAACAACCGGGTCATCTACGAGATGTTCCACTCGTTCGTGCGCCGCGGCTTTTCGGTTCTGCGGTTCAATTTCCGCGGCGTCGGGCGCTCGCAGGGCGTCTACGACGAGGGGATCGGCGAGCTGTCGGATGCAGCCGCGGCACTGGACTGGCTGCAGGCGGCGAACGCCGACGCGCCGCAGTGCTGGATCGGCGGCTTCTCGTTCGGCGCTTGGATCGGCATGCAGCTTCTGATGCGCCGGCCGGAAATCACCGGCTTCGTCTCCGTCGCTCTGCCGGCGAGCATGTACGACTTCTCGTTCCTCGCCCCTTGCCCCTCATCCGGCCTGTTCCTGCATGGCGGCGACGACACGGTGGTGCCGGTGGAGACCGTCGGCGCGCTGGCCGAGAAGCTCGCCCATCAGCGCGACATCACGATCGACTACCGGATCGTCGCCGGCGCGGATCACTTCTTCAACGACAAGACCGCCGAGATGACCGAGCAGCTCGAGGACTATCTCGACCAGGTGATCATCGACGTGAACCCGATCCAGGGCGGCACGGCCACGGCCGACACGCGCTGATAAAGCCCATCGATAAATTGAACGGGGCAGGCTTTAACCCGCCCGGTGCAGGATTCCGCCCGTCGTCGGCGTCGGCACGCCCGTCGTCGTCGGCAGGCTGAGCGGCAAGCCGCGCAGCGATCTCACCGCGAGGAACGCAAAGGCCTGCGCCTCCAGCGCATCGCCGTCCCAGCCCGCCGCCTCGACCGGCTCGACCGGCACGCCGAGCCGCGCCGCGAGACCCGCCATGATATTGGGGTTGCGCCGCCCGCCTCCGGTGGCCAGCACACGGGCCGGCGCGCTCGGCAGTTTCTCGAGCTGAGCTGCCACCGTCTCGACGGTCAGGGCGACCAGCGTCGCCGCGCCGTTCTCGAGCGACAAGCCTTCGGTTGCGGACACGTCGAAATCGAGCCGGTCGAGCGACTTGGGCGGCGGCGCGTCGTAATAGGGATCGGCAAGCAAAGCGGCGAGGACCGCCGCGTCCGCCGTGCCGCGCGCGCTGATCTGCCCGTCCCTGTCGCAATCGAGGTCGGAGCGCTGCGACACCCAGTCGTCGAGCAGTGCGTTGCCGGGCCCGGTATCGAACGCGACCGGATCCTCGTCGCCCGGGCCGATCCAGGTCACGTTGGAGATCCCGCCGATATTGAGCACCGCCACCGCCGCGCCGGTTTCGCCCGTCGCGCGGACGAGCGCCCGGTGATAGAGCGGCGCGAACGGCGCGCCCTGCCCGCCGGCCGCGACGTCGGCGCTGCGGAAGTCGCCGACGACGTCGATGCCCAAGGACGCGGCGAGACGGGCAGCATCGCCGGCCTGCCGGGTCAGACCTTCGCCCGGCGCATGGAAAAGGGTATGGCCATGCAGCCCCACGAGCCGAATTTTCTGCCGAAACTCGCTGTGCCGGGAAAGCAGCGCCGTCACCGCGACCGCATGGGCATCGGCGATGTCCCGCGCCAGCCCGGCGGGCGGGTCATCCGGGCCCAACGCGGCGCGGATCGCCTCCCGCAGGGAAGGATCGTAAGGCGTCGTCGAGGACGGCCCGAAAGTCACGATGCGCTCGCCGTCGGTCTCGACGATCGCCGCGTCGATGCCGTCCATCGACGTGCCGCTCATCAGGCCGAGCGCCCAGATCGGCTCGGCGGCGTTCATGGGGCGTGGACGCTCAGAAGGTCTCTCCGGTCTTGTAGTGGTCGATGATCTCGCTGCCCGTCGCCTTCCAGACGCCGTCGTGCCCGGAGATGTAGGCGAGCGCAACGACGAGGCCGCCGATCCGGTGCGGCACGCCCATGATGAACGGGTGCAGGCAGATCGCCATCACGCGGCCCGAACCCTGCTCGACGCTCTCGCGGTAGAGCGTGTCGAACTGATGCTTGATCATCTGGCCGAATTCCTGGCCGGTCCGGCCCATGCGCAGGCACTGCGGGATATCGTTGATCTCGCCCGAATACGGGATCGAACAGATGGTGCCGTTGTCAAGCGTCATCTTGTAGGGCTGGTCGTCGTTGATCCAGTCGGCGATGTACTCGACGCCGCCGTCGATCAGCGCTTCGAGCGTCGTCCAGTTCTCCTGCAGACCGGACGACAGCCAGCCCTTGGGTCGCTTGCCGCTCGCCGCCGCGATGCGGTCGAGCGTCGCAGCGACAAGCTCGCGGCCCGGGCCGTCCTCCATCGTGTGCAGGTAGCGGCTGTTCGACTGGTTGTGGCCCATGAACTCCCAGTCGAGGCCCATCGCGTCCTCGATGATCTCGGGATAGTCGTCGCAGACCTCGCTGTTGAGCGCGACGGTGCCGCGGAAGCCGTGTTTGGACAGGGTCTCCATCAGGCGGAAGACACCGACCCGCGCGCCGTAGTCGCGCGGCGCCCAGTTGATCACGTCGGGCGTCACCCCGGTGCCGCCGGGGACCGGCTCGTTCAGCGGAAAGGTCTCGATGTTGGGGATGATCCAGACCGCCAGATGATTGCCGTCCGGCCACGAAATCTTCGGGCGGCGGTTGATCGGAATATACGGAAACGGTCCATAGCGGCTCGGCTGCATCGATGCTCTCCCCTTTTGCCCGCCTATCTCAATGCGCGCGGGACGCGGCGTCAATGGGGGAGCGGGTGTGCGGATCAATGGATTTCCAGCGGTCCTTGTGCTACCTACCCCGCCGCTTCTGAGAATTTCGAGAAAGACCCGGGACCAGACCCATGACGGCGCTGAAATCCGCCTTCCTGTCCGCGATCACCGACCGCGGCTTCGTGCACCAGTGCACCGATACCGACGCGCTGGACGCGCTTCTCGCCGACGGCGAGAAGAACGCCAAACCCGTCGTCTGCTATATCGGCTTCGACTGCACGGCGGATTCGCTCCACGTCGGCTCGCTGCTGCCGATCATGCTGCTGCGCTGGTTCCAGAAATCGGGCCACAAGCCGGTCGTCCTGATGGGCGGCGGCACGACCAAGGTCGGCGACCCGTCCGGCAAGGACGAGAGCCGCCAGCTCCTGACCGACGAGATCATCGCCGCGAACAAGGCGGGCATCCAGGGCGTGTTCGCGAAGTTCCTCGATTTCGGCGACGGACCCGGCGACGCGGTCATGGTCGACAACGCGGACTGGCTCGACACGCTCGACTACATCCCGTTCCTGCGAGATTACGGCCGCCACTTCTCGGTCAACCGCATGCTGTCGTTCGAGAGCGTCAAACTGCGGCTCGAGCGCGAGCAGCCGCTGTCGTTCCTCGAGTTCAACTACATGATCCTCCAGGCCTACGACTTCCTGGAGCTGAACCGCCGCGCCAACGTGGCGCTGCAGATGGGCGGCTCCGACCAGTGGGGCAACATCGTCAATGGCGTCGAGCTCGCGCGGCGCGTCGAAGGCGCGCAGGTCTTCGGCCTCACGTCGCCGCTGATCACCACCGCGAACGGCGCCAAGATGGGCAAGACCGCCGACGGCGCCGTCTGGCTCAATGCCGACCGCGTGAGCCCCTACGACTACTGGCAGTTCTGGCGCAACACGGCGGACGCCGACGTCGGCCGGTTCATGCGGCTGTTCACCGAGATCCCGACCGACGAGATAGCGCGGCTCGAAGCGCTCGAAGGCGCGGAGATCAACGAGGCGAAGAAGACGCTCGCCGACGCGGCGACGGCGCTCGCCCACGGCGCGGAGGCTGCGGCCAGCGCGAACCGCACCGCCGTCGAAACGTTCGAGCAGGGCCAGGCCTCTTCCGGCTTGCCGACCATCGAAGTACCCGCCGCCGAGCTTTCGGAAGGTCTCCCCGCGTTCGCGCTGTTCGCCCGCGCCGGGCTCGCCAATTCTAACGGCGAAGCCCGCCGCCTGATCCGCGGCGGCGGCGGCCGGCTGAACGACGAGAAGATCGACGACGAGAATGCGGTCATCACCGCGGCCGACACCCGCCCCGACGGCGCGATCAAGCTATCGGCGGGTCGCAAGAAGCACGTGCTGGTGAAGGCGGGCTGAAGATACAAATCTAAACCGCGTTGGGCTTGTCCCCGCCCACTGCCCCGTGCCTATAGTTTCCGCCTGACGCGAGAGCGGCGCCAATGCCGCCCACCCAGGAGGAGACGGACCATGTGCAAGCTGTGCGATGCGGGCTATCCGCAGAACCATTCCATCGACGGCGCCGAAGCCCGAAACGGTGCGTCGCGGCGCGACTTCCTGAGGACGGCGGGCGTCGCGGGCGCGGCGGCGGGCGCCATGGCGCTGTTCGCGCCGCGTGCCTTCGCGCAGGGCGGGCCGCCCGGCGGCACTGGCAACAGCGGCCGGCGCTACGTCATCAAGGGCGGCGCCGTGCTGTCGATGGACCCGGCGGTCGGCGACTTCGCGCGCGCCGACGTCCTCGTCGACGGCAAGCGCATCGCCGCGGTCGGGCCCAACATCGATGCGGCCGGCGCGGACGTGATCGAGGCCGACGGCATGATCGTCATGCCGGGCTTCGTCGACACCCATCACCACCAGTTCGAGACGGCGCTGCGCTCGTTCCTCGCCGACGGGCTGCTGTTCAACGACGGCAAGCCGCACGGCAAGGTCAACTATTTCGACTTCATTCTCGGCAAGTTCGCCGGCGTCTACCGCCCGGATGACGTCTATATCAGCGAACTGTTCGGTTCGCTCTCGCAGCTCGACGCCGGCGTGACGACGGTCCACGACATCTCGCAGATCCATCATTCGCCCGAGCATTCCGACGCCGCCATCAAGGGCATCGCGGACTCCGGCCGGCGCGCCGCGTTCGGCTATTTCGAGGGCCACGGGCCGAAGAACAGGTACCCGGCGGACGCGCGCCGCCTCAAGAAGCAGTACTTCTCGTCCGACGACCAGCTGATGACGATGATCATGGGCGGCGAGATCTACCGGCCCAATTTCGGTCCCACCTGGGAAATCGGCCGCGAACTGGGCATCCCCGTCGCCGCGCACATCGTCGGCACGCTGGGTATGGGGCCCGTGTTCATGAAGCTCGTCGCCGAGAAAAAGCTCGGGCCGGACAATCTGTTCATTCACATGTCGGCCATGCCCGCCGAGGCCTGGAAGGCGACCAAGGATGCGGGCGCCGGCGTCTCCATCGCGAGCCCGATCGAGATGACGATGCGGCACGGCATGCCGCCGATCCTGACAACGCTCGAATACGGCATCCAGCCGTCGCTCAGCACCGACGTCGAATGCACGATGACCGCGGACTTCTTCACCCAGATGCGCTCGATCATGACGCTGCAGCGCATGCTGGTGAACGAAAAGGCGATCGCGAAGGAGAAGGACCTGCCGCCGCTGCTGTCGTCGCGTGACGTCATCCGGTCCGCGACCGTCCAGGGCGCGAAGGACCTGAAGCTCGACGCCAAGGTCGGCACGCTGACGCCCGGCAAGGAGGCGGACATCATCCTGCTCGATGCCGACGCGATCAACGTCGCCCCGCTCAACCACGCGCCCGGCGCCGTGGTCACGCTGATGGAACGGTCGAACGTCGATTCCGTGATCGTCGCGGGCAAGGTGCGGAAGTGGCGCGGTCGTCTGCTGGACGCGGATATTCCGAAACTGCGACGCGAGCTGGAGGCCTCTCGCGACTATCTTTTCAAGACGGCAGGCGTCGAACGGGACCTGTTCCGCAAGTAGCGGGACGCCCGTTAACCGTGGCGAGGCGCGGCACGCCTGCGTTTGCGGGCGTGAAACAAAAATAAATATAAAAATTGAGACAAATGCTTGTCCGACAGGTGTTATTTCCCCAGCTTCCCGGCGTCGACGGAGGCGGGAATTGCACCGATTCGTCGCTTCTGCCGCTCGAGGGCGGAAGCTCAAATGAAGGGGAGATAGCCCCTCGCAACAGGCGGACGACGGATGGATACAGGCGACACATTGTCGGAACTCGAAAAGGCCGACGTTGAGGAAACGACCTCAAGCCCGGCAGTTCCGACCGCACCGGTTCCGACAAGCGCGTGGACGGCAGAGAGCCTGCGCGACGAGGACTGGCGCGTCCGCATTCCAGACGCCGCGCGGCGCGAACTCGACATCATCGCCGACGCGCTCTCCGACTACGACGGCCCGCTCGACGAGATCGAACCGCACGGTTTCGACTGGCCGGCGATGACGGAGCTGATGGCCGACGTCCGGTTCCGGCTGACCGACGGATGCGGGTTCGTGCTTCTCGACCGGATGGCCTTCGAGCGCTGGAGCGAAAAGGCCAGCCGAAGCATGACCTGGCTGCTCAATTCGATGGTCGCGCCGCCCATCATGCAGAAATGGAAGGGCCACCGGATCTACGACGTCAAGGACACCGGCAAGAAGCTGGCCTATGGCGTCCGCCGGTCGGTGACGAATTTGAGTCAGGAATTCCATACCGACGGCTCGTTCCTGAAGATGACGCCGGACTTCCTGTCGCTCGCCTGCATCCGCCAGGCGGCAACGGGCGTGGAGAGCCTGATCGCCAGCCTCGTGACGGCGCACAACACACTCCTCGCCGAGCGGCCGGATCTCCTGAAACGGCTGTACGAGCCGTTCTGGTGGGATCGCCAGGCGGAACACGCTCCGACGGAACGACCCGCAAACTGGCTGCCCGTCTTCCACTGGGACGGCAATCGGCTGTGGTCGCGCTATTACGACGACTACATCCCGAACGGCTACCGGCTGATGAACGAAGACATCGATCCGCTCGGTCTCGAAGCGCTCGCCGCGCTGCGCGAAGCCGTGGAAGCGTCGGTGAACAGGGTGGCTTTCCGCCTGGCGCCGGGTCAGATCATTTTCGGGCAGAACATGAATATCGTTCACGGCCGGACCGGATTTCAGGATCCGGCGGCGAAGACCGAGGGCGGCCGGCTGCTGCTGCGCTACTGGCTTCGCGTCGATGGATGCATCCAGCTCGAGGGCGTCCCGACCGAGCATCAGGCCGCCTGACGACGGCCCACGCCGGTCTCCGTTCCTGCCCGGTCGGACTTCCGGCTTGACGCTGAAGCGCTGAGGTGGGATTCGCACGGATACGGCGCCTGCCGTTCCGCTTCCGCAATCGAGGCTTCCCCGACCGTGACGATCGATCCCTATATCGCCGCCTATGCGCTTGGCGTCATGTTCGTCGCCTATTTCGTCCGGGGAATCGCCGGTTTCGGCTCCGGCCTTATCGCCGTTCCGCTGCTCGCGCTGTGGTTCCCGCTACAGCTCGTCGTTCCGATCGTCGTGCTGCTCGACTATGTCGGCTCGGCCAGCCAGGGAATGCGAAACCGGCAGCTTGTCTCCTGGCGCGAACAGCTGCCGTTGATCCCGTTTACGCTGATCGGCGTCGGCATCGGCCTCGCGCTGCTTCAGTCGCTGACGTCGGCCACGCTCGCCCAGGCGCTCGGCGTCTTTATCATGCTGTATGCGGTCTATCAGCTGCTACCGCTGCCGACGCTGCGCGGCTCGCGTCTCTACGCCGTTCCGGCGGGACTACTGGGTGGATCCGTCGGCGCGGTCTTCGGGACGGGCGGCGCGTTCTACATCATCTTTTTCGGACTGCGCGGTCTGGAAAAGAGCATCCTGAGGGCGACCTTCGCCTTCAACTTCCTGATCGACGGCGGCATCCGGCTGGCCGGCTACGCGGTTCTCGGATTTTTCGACATGACCGCGCTGATCTATATCGCGATCGCGCTGCCGGTGGTCGCGATCGCGCTCTTCCTGGGCGGCCGCGTGCATTCGACGCTGTCGGCCACGACGTTTACGCGGCTGATCAGCAGTCTGCTTCTGGCGAGCGGGTTCGCGCTTCTGGTCAAATACTGACCGGGAGAAGGATCAGCCGACGAGCCGGATATTCCCGTCGCCAGGCTCCGCAGGATCGGTCGCCCCGTCCGAGGTCCTGCCGGAATGCCTCAGAATGCGCTCCGGCGGCAATCTTACCGTTACGACGGTGCCGTGGCCGAGCCGGCTTTCGAGCGAGATCGTGCCGCCATGGAGTTCCGTCAGGCCGCGTGCCAGCGGCAGACCCAGACCGGTCCCTTCTTATTCGCGGTTCAGATCGCTGTCGATCTGCCGGAATTTGGCGAAGGCAGTCGGCACGTCTTCCGGCCGCATGCCGATGCCGGTATCTCGGACCTGGAAGACGAAGCCGGTACGGCTCGAAGCCTCGGCCGCGACCGTGACGCTGCCGCCGGGCAGGGTGAATTTGACGGCGTTGCCGAAGATGTTCATGAGGACCTGCTTGATCTTGCGCTCGTCGGCCATGATCCGCGGGAGGTTTTCGGGCAGCTCGACCGGAACGCTGATATCGTTCTGGTCGGCATTGTGCCTCATGATGCTGAGGATCGACTCCACGAGCCGGGGGAAGTCGAGCTCTTCCTCATACAGCTCCGCGTTCCCCGACTCGACCTTGGACAGGTCGAGGATATCGTTGATCAGCGACAGCAGGTGCTCGCCGGAATCGCGGATGTCCTTGATGTATTCCCGATATTTGTCGTGGCCCAGCGTTCCGAACGGCTCCTGCTGGAGCAGGCCGGAAAACCCGATGACCGCGTTCAGCGGCGTCCGCAGCTCATGGCTCATGTTGGCAATGAATTCGGACTTCGCCCGGTTCGCCAGCTCGGCATCTTCCTTCGAGGACCGCAGTGCTTCCTGCGCCTCGATCGCACTGGTGACGTTCCGCCCCGTGCCCCGGTAACCCGAAAAGACGCCGTTCCCGTCGAATACCGGCTTGCCGCTGATCGACCACCACTGGCTCCGCCCGTCCCCGTCGACGTAATGGCGAATAAAATTCTTGAATGCCCGATGCGCTTTGATGTCCGGAACATGCCGTGCCGCGGCGACGGCCTCCTCTCTATTTTCGGAGTGAAGATTGAGCATTTCGGTCTGGCTTCGGCCG
>JAYPTI010000019.1:0-3244 GCA_038133505.1 Alphaproteobacteria bacterium | reverse complement strand
GAGCAGCGCTTCGGGTCCCTGGCCCGTCCATTCCCGAATCTAATCCGACAGATAGGTGAATTTCAGATTGCCGTCCGTCGACCAGTACCAGTCGGACGCCACCTCGGCATAGTCTCGAAACTGCTCGCGGCTCTCCCGGAGCACTATTTCGCCTTCACGCTGCTGGCGCAGCCGCATGCGATGGTTGCGAAGCGCGAAGAACAGGAGACTGCAAGCGAGAACCGTCGCCAGGCTGAGGGCGACAACCGCCTGGATCCGAATGGCGTCGAGACCCGGATAGCTCAGAACCTCGAGTATGAACACCCGATCCTGACGTTCGATCGACACACGTGCCACGAAAGGCTTGATGTATCGGGCGATACCGCTCGGAATGACGGCCGGCCGGTCGTAGATCACGTCGCGGGCTGCGTCTTCTCGCCGGTCCATCGGTTCGTCGACGGCCTTCGCAAAGGTCAGAAGCCGAATGCCGAGAGTCTCGTCGGTCTCTACGATCGACTTGAACAGTTTTTCGACTTCGAGATAGAGCCCGACGACGCCACCGACCTGGCCTCGCCGCTCCGCATCCGTACGCGGCATGACGTGGCCGAGATAGTATGCCTTGAAGGCGAAGAAACCGACGCGCTTGCCGTCGATCGAAACGACATCCGATGCCACGACCTTGCCGCTGCCGATGGCCCGGTGCAGCGCGTCCCGCAGACCGGAGGCCGACAGGACGTCGTATCCCACGAGACGCGCGAACTCCGGGTCGAGCGGCTCGAACAGCCGGATCGGCATCTTGACCCCGCCCGCTGGCGCATCGTGAAATTCCTCGGAAAGCTCGCCGCTGACGATCTTGAAGTTGAGATAGCCGTCGAGGCGCGTCGATTCTTCGAAGTACGCGCGTTCCTCCGCGCGGACGGCGCCGATCTCGGCAATCGCCCGAATTTGCGGATAGGCGGAGAGCAGTTCGCGCGAAAGCGCGTCGAACTCGTATTTGCTGAACCTGTCGCTCGCCTGCTGAAGGCCGACCAGCGCCGTCAGCACCGCTTCCGCGCTCGCGAAGTGGTGCGCGAAATCCCGCTGGATTTCGTCGGTCTTTTCGCTGAACTCCGTTTCCGCCTGCTCTAGGTCCATTCGTACGGCCAGGCCGCCCATCAGACCGCACGCTGCTACGCTTAAAACACTGAAGAGCAGTAGTTCACTTAACGAAAATAACCGACGCCGCCGCTTATCTTGCGAGGCCGGCAATCTTTTTACCCTTCCGCATCAGGTCGTTCGGCAGCCGGGGTCCTGCGGCGGTCAGAATCTGGTTGTTGATCCACACATCGCGCTGGCGATTGGGCACAACGGAAATCTGACTCGGCTTCAGGCCTTCGAGAATCCGGATAGCCGTCTTCCCGGCCCATTCGCCCTGCTCGCGCGACACCTTGGTCATGCCGAGGACGGTATAGGGCATCATCCAGCCGTGATTGGTCACGCTGAGCTTTCGGGTATGCTTCATGACGGCGTCGACCGCCATATCGTGATTCCAGTTCTTGATCCCGTTGCGCGACCCCATGATCACGAGATCGTAATCCTGAGCCTCGCGATAGGCCTCGACCCAGCCCTCCGTGGTCGGCGAGAGCTTGTAGTCGAGCTGGAAACCCATCTGCTTCGCGGCGGCCTGGAAGCGCTTCAGATTCTTCGTCTCGCTGAGGATGTCCGCGCCGAGATAGAAGGCCCGCCGGAACGACGGAACGATATCCCGCGCCCGCTCGAGCATGGAGCCGATGGGGGCGACCTCGATCATGCCGGTCGCATTGCTGTAAGGCAGCTCGTATTCAGCGGCAGTCCAGTTGAGCCCGCAGAAAACGAACGGAATCGAGTGATCCTTGTAGAAGGGCTGGATGATGTATTTCACGGCGTTGTCGTCGGCCGCGATCACGACATCGGGATGCCAGCTCTCGATGATGGCCTTCGCCTCGAGCGCGCTGTTCTTCTTTGCTTCCGTCGAACTGCGCCGCTTGGTGTCCATGTCGTACTGACGAATCTCACAATGCCCATTGAGCATCGAGCGAAGCCCGGCTTCGATCTCGTCGGAGTGCTCGTAACCCTTGTGATAGGAAGAAATGAAAAGACATTTCTTCTGCTGCTGCGACAGTGCCTCACCCGTACCGCTACCGATTACTACGCAAGCCGCCAATATGATCGCGGCAATCGATCCGTTTCCGGCTTTCATGGCATCCTCTCCCCCGCACACGTGCGGCTTTTTCTTCGCGGATGTTATTTATCCGCAACGAAGTAGAGACCAGAAAGGTAAACAAGCCGTTAACCAAGCCATATGCGGCGCGCGCAATATCTCGCAATAACAAGGGCTTAAATGCACCGAGCCGGCCACCGGGCACAACGCGGTAAATACTTCCGGAGAATGTATGGCAGGCGCCGTCCGAAACCGGCGTCCGGGCCGATCATTCCGAGGGCGGCGGAATCGGGCTCGGATCGGGGCTCGACGCCGACGAAGAGGCGCCACCGAGGAGATTTCTAAGAAAGCCCGGCGCCAATGCCGACAGCGGGTTCACGGACGTCTTGGGGTCCACGACCGGCCCCGTCACTTCGTAGGAAGCCGCGAAGATCCCGCCGCCCTTGTCGCCGGTCAGCAGCGTTCCGACCAACGGTATCTTTCCCAGCAGGCTGTTGATGGTGTAGGCGGGGACGATCGTCCCGCGAATCTTGATGACGTCCTTTTCGAGATCGACGGTTCCTTCTGCCGTGATGCCGAGTTCGGAACCGACCGCGCGCATGTCGACGATCGTCGCGAGCCCGTCGCCGAACTTGAACGGAACGATCATCCGGTCGAATGCGATTCCCTGCTTTCCGCTGACGACATCGCCGATACCGGTCAGCGAGGAAAGAGTCAGGATGCGCGCGAAGGTCGGAGCGCTCGCTATCCGGAATGCGGTCATTTCGGCGGCGCCGTTCCACGGCGTTTCGGGGCCCGGCCGAATTGCGCGGGCCTCTAGCTCGCCGCCGGCGATCGCGTCGCTGATATGGAGAGAGCGGATGAAATTGCCGGCGTCGGGCGTGTAGAGCGACATCGCATCGCCGGCGCTGCCGGACTCCATCTTGAAAGTCGTCACCTTCGTGGTGCCCGGCATCTGGACGTTGATCCGGATATCGCGCCACCGTTTGTCGTCGCGGCGCAGCCCGATCCCCCCGTTGGTCGCCTGCGGACCGTCGTTGATCCGGATCTTGTCGAATCTGGCATCCAGCCGGAAGGCGGGCAGCG
>JAYPTI010000018.1:0-30378 GCA_038133505.1 Alphaproteobacteria bacterium | reverse complement strand
ACACGGTGCTGTTCGACCCGCGCACGCTGCGCTTGCTGGTCGAGATGTTCGGCGCCGAGAAAGTCGTGCTCGGCTCGGATTACCCGTTCCCGATCGGCGACCTGGAGCCCTGCAAGATCGTGCATGCGGCGAAACTGTCGGAAGTGGATACCGGCGCAATCCTCGGCGACAATGCGGCGAAGCTTTTCCGGCTCGAGGGCGGCTGTTCAGGGCATTGAGGTGCGCGGGCGGGGCTTAGACCCGCCCCTACGAAACCGTTGAATGCGTTTCCGATTGTAGGGGCCGGTCCAAGACCGGCCCGGTCAGCGGTTCCGCTTGCGCAGATCCTCGGCGTAGTCCGCCATCGCTTCGTCCAGCGTGAATTGCGGCTCCCAGCCGAGTTCGACCTTGGCGCGGCTGACGTCGAGCGGCGTGTCGCGCGAGACCGGCGGGGTGCCGGGTGTGATCTCGATCTCGAAGCCGGGAACGGCCGATTTTACCGCCTCCACCAGCCGGTCGAAGCCGATTACCTCGCCGTAGGCCAGGTTGTACACCGCCTTGCCGGGGAGGCGGGAGGCGGTCGCGGCGAGGTCGACGGCGCGGCCCATGTCCTTCGCGTAGATATATTCGAACGCCATCGTCTGGTTTTCCGGGATGACCGCGGTCTCGCCGCGGAGGCCGGCCTCGACCAGCGTCTGCACCTTTTCGCCCCCGCCCGAACCGCCCCAGAAATGGCCGACGCCGAACACGTTGCCCGGGCGAAGCAGCACGAGCTCGAAACCGCACTGGCCCTGATAGGCTTCGAAGATCAGCTCCTGCGCCGCCTTGGAGTTGGAATAGGCCGAGCCGGCGCCGCGGTGGAAGCTCTCGTCGACCCTATCCGGAGTGTCCTGCCGCCAGTCGTAGACGCCGAAGGTCGAGATATGGATCAGCCGCTTGATGCCGGTCAGGCGCACTGCTTCTGCGACAGTCATCGCGCCGCCGACATTAAGGCTGTATCCGTAGGCTAGCGGTTTGCCTACCCGCTGACCGATCAGCCCCGCAGTGTGCAGGAGAGTTTCCGGTCTGTGCGTCTGGATCGCGTCTATCAGCGCCGGCAGGCTGCGCACGTCGTCCTGGACGATCTCGTAGTCGGCATCGCCGACGCGCTGCGCGATGTAATCGGCGCGCGGCAGCGGGTCGAGGAAGACGACCTTCTCGCCGCGCTTCGCCGCCTCGATGGCATAGGCCGTGCCGATCAGGCCCGCGCCCGTGATCAATGTCGTCATGGGGTTCGTCCCGTTTCGATTTCGTTCAGGCGCCGTAGAACTTGCCGTCGAGGAACTCTACCGGCACGGACTTGTTCTTCCTGGAATCCCCGCGCATCGGATTGCCGTCGGCATCGGTGCGGCTCGGGCTCGGCTGCTTCCCGTAGTTGGGCGAGCCGATCCGGAGCATCACCAGCGGCTCGCCCGGGATCGCGGTGAACCGGTACATGTTGCCTTTGGGCAGCATGATGCCCTGGTTGGCCTCCAGTATCGTTTCCTCGTCAGACGGGCCGAAAAAGCGCGCGCGGCCCTGGAGCACGATGAAGCTGTGATCCTCGCCCGGGTGCGCGTGGAGCTCGTTCTCGCCGCCTTCGGCATAGATCTTGAGACGGATCGACAGGTCTTCGGTCGCGGCGAGCGGCGTGTCGGTGCGCCCGCGCGCCAACAGCTGACCGGCCACGTTGAAGATCGTCGGCTTGTCGTTTGCCCCCAGTTCAGACTGACGTTTCTTGAGCTCGTCCGAGCCGATGGCCGGCGGAACGATGTCTCTCGTTGCGGTCGCCATGCCGTTGCCTCCGCTGTTGTTGCGCGTCTTTACCGGCTAGCTTATGCCAATCACGAACCACAGAACAATCGAGGGAGCGGGTGGGCATGGCCGACGGCGGCGAGATCAGGAAATCCAACCGGAAATGGTAGTCCGACGTCATCGTCGACCTGATCAAGCAGTACGGCTTCAAGCACATTTCGCTGAATCCCGGCGCGAGTTACCGCGGGCTCCACGACAGCCTCGTGAACTACGGCGAGAACGATCCGCCGATGATGATCTGCAACCACGAAAAGATCGCGGTACAGATCGCCCACGGATACGCCAAGGCGACCGGCGAGCCGATGATCGCTATCGTCCACAACGTGGTCGGGCTGCTGCATGCGCCGCTCGCGATGTACTATGCCTACATCGACCGTGCGCCGGTGTTCATCATGGGCGCGACCGGCCCGATGGACGAGGGCATCCGCCGGCCCTTCATCGACTGGATCCATACCGCCGCGGTGCAGGGCAACGCGGTGCGCGACTTCACCAAGTGGGACTATCAGCCCGGCAGCGTCCACGGCATCCCCGATTCCTTCGCCCGCGCCTACTCGATCATGATGTCGGAGCCGCAGGGTCCGATCTACATGTGCTACGACGCCGGGATTCAGGAGGCGCCGCTGACCGAAGAGATCAAGCTGCCGTCGCCCGATGCGGTGAAGGTGCCGCCGCCCCTCGCGCCGGACCGGGCCGCGCTGGAGAGGATCGCCGACCGGGTGCTTGCCGCCGACAACCCCATGATCCTCGTCGAATATGCCGGCCGAATGCCGCACGGCTACGATCATATCGTCTCGTTTGCCGAGACCGTCGGCGCCGGCGTCTCCGACATCTACAAGCGGCTCAATTTTCCAAACCGCCATCCGCTCAACCTGTCGATGGACCCGGATGCGTTCAACGGCGCCGATGTCGTCGTCTGCCTCGACGTGCGCGACTGGACGCGCGGCAGCCACGTGCTCAACCGCGAGACGCGCGAGGTCGAGGACCGCACCGCGCCCGACAGCAAGTGGATCGACATCGGGTTCGCCGATATCGAGATCAGCAAGTGGGCGATGGACTACAACAAGCATCGCGACTGGGACGTCCGGGTCGCGGCGGACACGGTCGCAGCGCTGCCGATCCTGACCGGGATGTGCGCCGAGCGGATCGCCGGGGATGCGGCGCTCGCGTCCAGGATCGACGTGCGCAAGGCCTCGGTCGGCGCGCGCCACGACGCGCTGTTCGACCGGTGGGCCGAGGACGCGAAGAAGGATTGGGACTCATCTCCCATATCGCTCGGCCGGCTCGCCTCGGAAGTATGGACCGCGATCGAGCACGAGGACTGGGTGCTGACGGCGGGCGAGCTGCGCAACTGGACGCGCAAGATCTGGAATTTCGACAGGCCCTATCGTCACCCCGGCCGGTCGCTCGGCACCGCGACGCAGTTCGGCATTTCGCTCGGCGTCGCGCTCGCCAACAAGGGGGCGGGACGGCTGGTCGTCGATTTGCAGCCAGATGGGGACCTTATGTTCGATCTCGGCGCGCTGTGGGTCGCGACCAAGTACGAAATCCCGATGCTGATCGTGATGTACAACAACCGCGCCTACTACAACGACTGGGAACACCAGAAGCACGTCGCGCATCATCGCGGCACCGACGAGGCGCGCGCCTATATCGGCATGGACATCGAGGGGCCGGAGCCGGACTTCGCTGCCGCTGCCAAGTCGATGGGGTGGTGGGCGGAAGGGCCGATCGAGAACCCCGACGACATCCAGGGCGCGCTTCAACGCGCGATCGAGCAGGTGAAGCAGGGCAAACCGGCCCTGGTGGACACGATCTGCCAGCACCGGTGATTGTTCGCCCGGGCGAGGTGTCGGGAAATATTACGGATTTGCGTCGGCGCGCCGCCTGCCGTTCCGCTAACCTTTTGTAAATATTATATATTTGTGGTTCGGCACGGAAATTGCGTGTGAATTGGACAGTTCGTATCGGAACCGTCCCATGCAAGTACCGCGCTTCGTAAAGCCTTCGAAATTTCTCCGGACCGCCGCCGCAGCGCTTCTGGGCTGCGCGCTTCTCGCGCCCGTCGCTCAGGCCGGATATCTCGTCGTCAACAACGACGAATGGACGTTCACGAATACCGGCTTCGTGCAGTCGCCGGATGCGAGCGTGTTCATCAACAATATCACGAACCTGTTCACCGGCGACCAGCCGGGGGGCAATTTTCTCGCCTACAGCCAGAATTTCGGCCTGACCCAGTCTTCGCTCGCCACCGCCGTCACGAACGCCGGGCACAACTGGACGGTTTCGACGGCAGGCCCGTTCAACGCCGCTACCCTGAGCGCCTATGACGCCGTGTTCTTGGCCGGGTCTGTCGGTGGGTTGTATCCTGACCAGCAGGTCATCATCGACTACATTCAGGGCGGCGGAAACGTCTATATCGGCGCCGGTACCGGAAACCTCGGCGCGGCGACAGAGGTGGCCGGCTGGAACGACGTGCTCGCCGAGGCGGGTCTCCAGTTCGAGGGCACCTACAACGGCATCGGCGGCAACGTCGCGCCCGTCGGGCCTCACCCTCTGCTGGCCGGCGTCTCCACGCTGTTCTTCGACAACGGCAATACCGTGCTGGATCTCGCGCCGGCCGACGACACCGGCGAGATCCTGTTTGCGCTGAACGGCCAGGGTATGCTCGCACTCGGCCATTTCGGCGAATTGCCGCCGACGTCGGTCTTCACGCCGCCCTCCGCGCTGCCCGAGCCGGGCTCGATGGCCGTTCTCGCGCTCGGCATTGCCGGCCTTGCGTTCGCGCGCCGCCGCCGCTCCTAGGAACTTTCCCGACACGGGTTGACAGGCTCCGCCCCTCGCGGCGAGAGTTCCGAATGCCGAAATTTCTGACGGATGCGCAGGTTCGACAGTACGAAACGGACGGGTATGTCCATCCGTTCCGCGCATTGAGCGCCGGCGAGGCAGAGAATCTCCGCGGCAGGATCGAGGCGTTCGAGGCAGAGCAGGGACGCGAAGCCCAGAAAGCGCTGGTCTTCAAAGCGCACCTGCCGTTTCGCTGGCTGTCCGATATCGTTACCCATCCCCGTATTCTCGATGCCGTGGAGGACGTGCTCGGCCCCAATCTGCTGTGCTGGGGGTCGAGTTTCTTCCAGAAGAACGCGCGCGATCCGCGCTTCGTCTCGTGGCATCAGGATACGTACTATTACGGGCTCGAGCCGCCGGAGACGCTGACCGTGTGGCTGTCGATAACCCACAGCAACCTGGAATCGGGGTGCGTGCGGGTCGTTCCCGGGAGCCACGCGAGCCGCGAGGTCGTCGCCTTCGAGAACATCGCGCATGAAGACAACCTCCTTGCGCGCGGCCAGACCATCGTCGGCGTCGACGAGAAGGCCGCCGTGCCGATGGTCCTGCAGCCGGGCGAGTTCTCGATGCACCACGAATCCATCGTGCACGGCTCGGACCCGAACCGGTCCGACGACCGGCGTATCGGCCTGTCGATCCATTACATCCCGACCCACGTGAAGCGCGTGAAATACAATCGGCCCGGGGTGAAGCCGCGCGCGGCGCTGGTCCGGGGTGTCGACGATTACGGCCATTGGGAGCACGAAACGCTGCCCGAAGCGGAATTCGACCCTGCGAAACTGACGGAGCTGGAGGCGATGCGCCGCGAGTTCATGTCGCGCAACCGCGACGGGCTGGCGGAACCCGCCTGAACGAGTGGAGGAGGAAAAGGGAATGGACCGCAAGAAGATGCTGCCTGCCGTCGAGAAATTCGTCGACGAAATGCGCGCCGTCTGCGCCGAAACCGGCCGCGACGAGACCGCGCGCTGGGAGAAATGCCGCCAGTTGCTTCAGCAACTCCTGAAGGATCCCGATCTTCAGGAACACGCGACCGCGTGGCCGGTCGGCGGGTTCGACGGCAAGAAGGTCGACAATCTGCTGTTCTACGAAGATCCCGACCACGGCTTCGTCATCAACGGGCTGATCAAGAACCCTGGCGGCCGCGCCATGATCCACGATCACGGCCAGGCGTGGACGGTCTACGGCCTGCTCCAGGGCGACGAGCGGATCGTGCGGTACAACGAGACGAAAAAGGACGACGGTGAAGCGTTCTACGAGGAGGACTACGCCGAGCAGTGCGGGCCCGGCGACGTCGATATCGTCCCGCCGTGGGAAATCCATTCCGAATATGCCGGCGACGAAAAGACGGTCGCGGTCATCGTCCGCAGTCAGCGGTCCGGCACGTTCGAGCAGTACCGCTATTACGACGACGGCGGAAAGGAACTGTTCCCGGGGCCGAACCAAGTGCCGTACGCGCTGGGGTAGGGGCGGCGGCGACGCGTTCTTGCCGGATACGGAACATGTCATCCTCGGGCCTGACCCGAGGATCCACCAATCCAACGCACGGCCGCGTAAAAATGGACCCTCGGGTCAAGCCCGAGGGTGACATCCTTTTGAGACGTCCGAGGCTTATTCCCCCATCGACCGCTGCCAGCGTTCCTGCCGGTCCTTGCCGCGATCCTGCTCGACCCACTTCCGGTCGTCTTCCTCCATCTCGAAGACGTAGGAATAACCGCCCTCCGGATTGGTTAGGATCTCCCACCAGTTGTCGTCTCGGTCGATGATGTACATCGCGTAGGTGCCGTGCTGGTGGACCGGCTTGGTAACCTTCTTGATGCCGTAATTGTCTTTTTGCGCGACGGCGATTTCATACGCCTTGTCGACGTCCGCCTCGGTTTCGAAATCGAGACCGAAATGGCTGAAGATGCCGGCCGCCGTCTCACCCTGGGTCTCGACGCAGGCAATGGTCGTCGTGCTGTTGAGCCGCAGCATCAGCGACCGGCCGCTGGTCTGGGTGACCTCGAGGCCGAGAAATTCCTCGTAGAACCGCCTCGCCTCGCCGAGATCATGGCATTCGACGGTGCCGTGCGACAGCAGCTTCGGTTTGAGATGGGAGCCGGTCCGGGGTTCGGTTGCGACGTCGGCCATTGTTTCCTCCCGGCGGATGTCTGCTTCAGGTGGAAACGCTAGCGCTGCATGAAATCCGTGTAAATGGGTTGCCTCAAGTTGGCGGTCATTTCGAACGCCCGATGAATCTCTCTAACCAGGCACGAGCTTCCGACTTTGCGTGCAAAATTTCTGCTTCAGAGAGGCTGTTTTCGACCATGTCGACGCCACCTATACCCAGCGGGTTATTGAATGAAGCGGAAATGTAAAACCACTTCAGCGCTGCGACTTGATCTCTGCCGACACCTTTGCCCGACATTTAGGACAAGCCAAGATGTGCCTGCGCCTCTGGATCTCCCAAGTCGGCAGCGCGCCGAAACCAAAGAAAGGCCGCGGCATCGTCTTTGGGGCCGCCCCAACCCGCTTGATGCATGATTGCTAGCAGTCTTTGCGCGCGCGCGAGGTCTGTTGCTGCTGCCTTTTCAAGCCACACCCGAGCTTCCTTGTGGCGTTTCTGATCCACAAGATCCTGAGCTAGGAGGAATTGTGCGACGTTGAAGCCGTTTTGGGCTGCGTTTCTAGTCCACTTCTCAGCTTGGTCTTTGTCAATCTCGACGCCCAACCCTGCATCGTGCATGATCCCGAGATAAAGCTGAGAGGGAGCGTGCCCTTCTTCTGCAAGCGGACGGAAAATTTTCAAAGCCTCGCTATAATTCTTGTTTCCAAACGCTTTGTCGCCCTCGTCGAAACTTGGCGTTTCGCAGCCCGCGAACGTGAAGGCGCAATACAGGGCGACAATCGTTCGACCGAAAATTTTGATTACGAGGTTCACGCCGGCCCCCGTATCTCCTCCGGCAGGAACGGGAAGGCAGACAGCTCGTGCGAGTTGCCGGCGGCGCGGGCTTCCTTGACGAAGCTTTCGTCGATCTGGTCGAGCGAAGACACGCCGATCAGGCCCATGGCATTCTTGATCTCGGCCTCCATGATCTCCAGCGCGCGGACCAGCGTTTCCTTGCCGCCGGCGGCGAGCGCCCAGCCCTGGAAGCGGCCGAGCCCGACCGCGTCGGCCCCGAGCGCGATGGCCTTGAGGACGTCGGTGCCGCGGACGAACCCGCCGTCGACGACGATCTGCGCCTTGCCCTTGGCGACCGGCACGACCTCCTTCAGGATTTCGACGGTCGCGTCGCCCTGGTCGAGCTGACGGCCGCCGTGGTTGGAGACGTAGATCACGTCGATGCCGTGCTGGATCGCGAGCTCCGCGTCCTCGGCGGTCTGGATGCCCTTCAGGATGAACGGCAGGCCGCCGCGTTCGCGCATGCGCTCCATCCATTCCCAGGTCAGGCCCGCCTGATGGATGCGGACGTTCTCGCCGTAGCGCTGGATGCTGGGCGGGCGCCAGCCGGTGATGAGCTGGCGTTCGCGCCGGCCGTAATAGGCGGAATCGACGGTCAGACAGAGCGCCGAGTAGCCGGCGTCGCGCGCCCGGTCGATCAGATCGTCGACCCAGGCCTCGTCGCCGCGGATGTAGATCTGGAAGATCTTCGGGTGGTCGGTCGCGGCCTGGATTTCCTCCAGCGTTGGCTCGGTGACGGTGCTGACAAGGTTGATAGTGCCGAATTCCTGCGCCGCCTTGGCGACGGCGACGCCGCCCGTGCCGTCGGGCGTGACCGTCTGCAGCGAGCCGATGGGAGCGAGCAGGCAGGGGATGCGCAGCTTGTGGCCCATGAACGTGGTCGAGGTGTCTATTTCGCGCACGTCGCGCAGGATGCGCGGGCGCAGGGCGAGGCTGTCGAGGCCGAGACGATTGCGCCGAAGCGTCGTTTCGGTTTCCGCGGCGCCGGTGACGTAGTTCCAGATCGACCGGCTGGCTGTATTGCGGGCGGCGACGATGATTTCGTGCATCGTTGCGTATGAGTCCGCCATTTTGTCTGTGCTCCCGTTGGACGGCGGCGAGGATTCCGCCGCACGATTCATCTCGGACGATATCTGCCCGGAATCCCGACGGTTGCCAACAGGGTTTCCCTTTTCAAGCCAGGGGCGGTCGGTCTAAGATTAGACAACTAACTAAATAAATAGGGAGGACTGCAATGTCAGTTCATACACGCGCCATTACGGCAGCGGCCGCCGCAGCGGTCATCGCGTTCACCGTTCCGGCGAGCGCCAAAGAAATGGAAATCACCGTGGTCGGCGGACCCCCGCCTGCCGTGACGTTCGTCGGCACGTTCAAGGACATCGTGTCGGTCAAGATCAACGAGCGCCTCAAGGCCGAAGGTCACGACCTTCAGATCAAGTGGAACCACGCGTACTCGCAGACCGTCGCGAAATTCCCCGAGGTGTTCGAGGCCGTCGAAGAGGGCATCGGCGGCGCCGGCCTGATCCTCAAGAACTTCGAGCCGTCGAACCTGCCGCTCGAGGCCTATTCGGTCTACATGCCGTTCTTCGATGCGACGCGGACGCAGCTCGACGAAATCGACAAGTCGCTGCGGGCCAAGATTCCGGAACTGAACGCCACCTACGCCAAGCACAATCAGGTGTTCATCACGAGCGGCGTCAACGACTCGATGCATCTGTTCACCAAATTTCCGGTGACGAAGTTCGAGGACATCAAGGACCGCAAGCTGGGCTCATCCGGTTCGTTCGGCCAGTGGCTGCGCGGTACCGGCGCGGTCTCGGTCAACTCCTCGATGGCGCAGTCCTATACGAACATCAAGAACGGCGTGTACGACGGGTATCCGATCAGCGTGATTCTCTCGTTCGTCTACAAGACATGGTCGGCGGCGCCGTACTTCACGGAGGTCAGTTTCGGGCCGAGCAACGTGTCCGCGATCACCTTCAATACGAGCACGTGGAAGTCCTTGCCGTCCTATGCGCACAAGATCATCCACGAGGAGGCGGCCAAGTGGGTCGGCTACCAGGATAAGGCGGACGACGCCAAGCGCGGCAAATTCCTCGGCATCATGAAGAAGCGCGGCGTGAAGTTCGGAAAGCTGCCCGAGGCCGAGCGCCAGAAGTGGGCCAATACGCTTCCGAACATCGCGAAGGAATGGGCGGACCGGCTCGACGAGAAGGGTCAGCCCGGCACGAAGATCATGAAAGCCTTCATGGACGAGCTTCGCGCCCGGAAGATCACCTTCGCCCGCAACTGGGACACCGAATAGCGGCTAGCCCGCGCATATAGCGCACGGACCGGCCCATGGCCGAAGTCGATACCCAAACTGTGCCTGAAACGCAGCCCTCGATCGTCGTCAGGACGTTCGACGGGCTCGTTTCGGTGTTCAACGCCGGCGGCAGCGCCTGGATCTTCTGCATCATGCTGCTGTTGAGCGCGGACGTTTTCGGACGTTTCCTGTTCAACGCGCCGATCGACGGCGTGCCGCTGCTCGTCGAACTGTCGATCCTGATGATCGTCTTCCTGCAGTTGCCGGCGGCGATCCGGAGCGGCAGGCTGACGCGCTCCGATATCCTGCTCGCCCGGCTGCTGGACAAGCAGCGGTCGCTCGGGCTGACGCTCCATACCGTCTACGACGCCCTCGGGCTGTTCCTGATGGCGGTCGTCTTCTACTACACGGTCCCGACGCTCGTTAAGGTCTGGCAACGCGGCACCTACGAAGGGCTGGAGGGCGATTTCGCCCTGCCGTCCTGGCCGTTCAAGCTGCTTATCCTCGTCGGCGCGTCGTTCTGCTGCGTGCAGTTCGGCAGATCGATGCTCTCCGGCATCACCGAGCTTCTCGCCATGCGGCGGGCAAAGACGTTCGAAAGCGGGCGGATCGCGCGCGTGATGCTGTGGGCGGCGATCTTCGCCGCCGTCGTCTACGCTCTCGGCCGCTTTACCGAGATTTCAGACGCCGGCGTCGGCGTCGTCTCGATCGTGTTCGTGCTGATCTTCGTCTATATCGGCGTCCATGTCGGTGTCGCGCTGGCGCTGATCTCCTTCGTCTGCATGCTTGTGGTGCGCGACAATCCCGATATCGCGGGCCACCTGCTGGCATTGTCCATCGGCGAGAGCATGCAGGAATACGAATTCGGCGTGATCCCGCTGTTCGTTCTGATGGGCCTGCTGGTCAGCGTCTCGGGGATCGGGACCGACACGTACGATGTCGCCAACCACATCTTCCGCAAGTTCAAGGGCGGTCTCGGCACCGCCACGGTCGGCGCCAACGCGGTATTCGCCGCGGTGACCGGCACGTCGATCGCATCGGCCTCGGTCTTCACGAAGGTCGCCGTGCCGGAAATGCTGCGGCTCGGATACCGGCCGCGCTTCTCGGTCGGCGTCGTGGCCGGCTCGTCGGTTCTCGGCATGCTGATCCCGCCGAGCCTGCTGCTGATCATCTTCGGCATCCTCGCCGAAGTGTCGATCGGCGACCTTTTCATCGCCGGCATCATTCCGGGCCTCGTCCTGACCCTCGCCTACTGCATCCTGATCTGGTTCCTGGCGCACCGTTTCCCCGACAAGGTCGGCACGTCCGAAGCGCTCAACAACAAGCGCGAGGCGATGATGAGCGGGCTTGAGGCGGCGCGCAAAAGCCTTCCCATCGTGCTGTTGATCGCCCTCGTGCTCGGCGGCATCTATGGCGGCGTCTTCACCGCGACCGAGGCCGGCGGCATCGGCGCGTTGGGCGCGCTGGCGCTCACCTGGTTCAAGGGCGCGTTGACGCGCCACACATTGTGGCAGGCGTTGTCGGAAACGGGCCACGTCACCGCGGCGATCTGTTTCCTGCTGGTGTCCGCGCACATCTATTCGCGGATGATCGCGATCACCGGTATCCCCAATATCATGGAATCCTATATCGAGGCTTCCGGCCTCGGGCTTGCAGGCCTGCTTGCGATCTACATCATCGCGATCGTCCTGATGGGCACGATCCTCGATGCCGGCTCTATCATGCTGATCACGGTGCCGCTTGCGGTGCCGGCGATGGCGCCGTTCGGCATCGATCTCGTCTGGTTCGGCATCATCACCATCATCGCCGTCGAGATCGGCCTGCTGACGCCGCCATTGGGACTCGCGTGTTTCGTCATACACAACAACCTGCAGGACGACCGGATCAAGATCGAGGACGTCTTCTGGGGCGCGTTGCCGTTTGCGGTCACGATGCTGATCGTTCTGCTTATCGTCGTCCTGGTTCCGGATCTCGCAACCATCCTGGTCTACTGACCGCCGCCCTTCACTCGGGAGAAACAACGTGAAGCTGCTTACCATCGATTCCGCCGCCGGGGACTACGCGGCGGGCCATCCCGGCGTTCTGGTCGGCGACGGACAGGTCCTCGATCTCGCAACCGCGCCAGACGCCGTGATCGGCGGCTGGCGGCCGTCCTCCGTGCGGGAAATCCTCGAACGCGGCGACGACGGGCTCGAGGCCGTCAGGAAGATCGCCGGGGCCGCGGAAGCGAACCTCGACGCCGTTTCGGGCTCGCTCAGCGCCTTCGACGACACGCCGCTGGCGCCGCCGATCCCCGATCCTTGGCTGATCTTCTCGGTCGGCATGAACTACGGCCGCCATCTCGCCGAAATGGGCAACACGCCGCGGCCGAAGCACCCGGCGGGTTTCATCAAGACGCGCGACTCGCTGCTCGGTCCCGGCAAGGCGATCCCCGTGCCGGCACAGGCGCCCGACATGATCGACTACGAAGGCGAGTTCTGCTTCGTGTTCGGCCGCGAGTGCCACCGGGTCAGCGAGGCCGAGGCGATGGACTATGTTATGGGCTACACCATCGCCAACGACGTCTCCGCGCGCGACTGGATCCCCGACATCAAGGCGGGCGAGCCGCCGTTCGGGCCGATCCACGGCTGGGAACGCAACATCATGGGCAAGAACCTGCCGGGCTTTACGCCGTGCGGCCCCGTGATCGTCACCAAGGACGAGATCGCCGACCCGTACGACCTGCATCTGCAGACGCGCCTTAACGGCGAAGTGATGCAGGACACCAAGACCGACGATCTGATCTTCAAGATCGCCGAGGTCGTCGCCTATTACTCGCAATGGTACCGGTTCCATCCCGGCGATTTCGTCACGACCGGCTCGCCGTCGGGCGTCGGCGTCGGCCGCAACCCGCAGGTGTTTATGCATGCCGGCGACACGGTCGAGGTGGAATGCGAAGGGATCGGCATCCTCAGGAATACGCTGGCGTGATTTAGAAGGCGCTTTCGGACGCCGAGGGAGACACAATGGCCAGAAAACCCAAGGCAGCGAAAAAACGCTACGACATGAAGGTCGAGGAGCCGATCTTCATCACCATGCGCGATGGCGTGCGGATTGCCGCCCGGATCTACCGGCCGGATGCGCCCGGCAAGTTTCCCGCCCTGTTCGCCGCCTCGCCCTACCAGTTCGAAACCGACGACCTGCCGCACTCGACGCTGTTCCTGTGGCGCGAGGTCGGGCCGGTGGAATGGTACGTCCGCGATCACGGCTACGCCTACGTCCATATCGACGTGCGCGGCACCGGCGCATCGGACGGCGTCTACAACCTGCTCGACTACGAGGAGCAGCTCGATCTCTACGAGTGCATCGAATGGGTCGCGGCGCGCGACTGGTGCGACGGCAACGTGGGAGGGCTCGGCCAGTCCTACTACGCCTGGACGCAATGGTTCATGGGCATCGTCAACCCGCCGAGCCTGAAATGCATCGCGCCCTATGACGGCTCGGTCGATATGTATCGCGGCACGATGTATCACGGCGGCATCTATTGCGACTTCATGCCGTGGTGGTACCAGCACGTCCGCGTCAACAACCTGCACCGCGCGGCGAACGGGCCGGGCGGCAAGGACTTCCCGCTCGATCTCGCCGGCGAGATGACCCGGCATCAGACCTACGACGACTGGTGGCGCGAGCGCTGTGCGTGGGAACGGCTCGACCAGATCGAGGTGCCGGTGCTGTCCATCGGCCACTGGGGCAAGATGGGCCTGCATCTCCGCGGCAACATCCTCGGCTACGAGGACGTGAAGGCGCCGAAGAAGCTGGTCGTCACCGGTGCGAAGGACGTGTTCGAAGCGCACGACCAGTTCGATCACATCTCCTATCACGAGACCGAGCTGCTGCCGTTCTACGATTATTACCTGAAGGGAAAGAAGAACGGCTACGAGGAGCGGCCGAACGTGCGGCTGTACGTCACCGGCCGCGGTGAGTGGCGCGAGGAGGAGGAGTGGCCGCTGCCGAAGGCGCGGTATCGCTCCTATTATCTCAACAAAAAAGGCTCAAAGAGCATCACGTCGCTCAACGACGGCTCGCTGACGACCGAAAAGCCCGCCGCCAATGGCGGCTCCACGTCCTACGACTACCCGAACCCCAGCTGGCTGCGCGGCACGGTCGCGATGGGCCCGCAGGGACCGGACCCGCTGCGCGGCGCGCTGACCTTCACGACGGAGGCGCTGGCGCGCGATACGGAAATCGCCGGGCCCGTCGTGCTCGAGCTCTACGCCTCGTCATCCCAGCCCGACTGCGATTTCTTCGTGAAACTGTCCGACCAGGCGCCGCAGGACGCGGAAGACCGCAAGAAGGGGTTGCAACCGGCTTCGACCGTGGTCTCGAAGGGCTGGCTGCGCGCGTCGCACCGCGAGAAGGACGAGGGGCGCAGCACGAAGCACCGGCCGATCTATACCCACACCAGCCCGCAGCCGATCGAGCCCGGAGAAGTCTACAAGTTCGAGATCGAAATCATGCCCTGCGCGCACCTGTTCAAGGCCGGCCACCGCATCCGGCTCGAGATCCTGAACGGCGACTCGCCCCTGACCGACAGCCTCTTCACCCACCAGTACATCTATTACAAGGTCGGCACCGACACGTTCTGGCACAGCGCGAAGCACCCGTCGCGCCTGCTGCTGCCGATTGCGCCGGCGGACTAGATCAGCATCAACAGTGCACCGGTGATGCAGAAATTGCAGCTCATCAGCAGGAAGTGATAGGTGCGCTGCGGGTCGGTCATCGTCCAGTAGCGGTGGAAGATGGCGGTCGCGAGGAAGGTGAAGATTATCAGTAGGATCGTCCCGATCTGCGTGTGCCAGTCGAACAGGACGAGGAAGGCACCGGTGAACTGCAGGATGAAGCCGATCGTCAGGCTGATCGTGCCCGGAAAGCCCTTGTCTTCCAGGCGCCCCACGTTGATCTTCCACAGCAGGACGTTCTTGATGCCCTGCCAGATGAAGTAGATGGCGATGATCGCCTGGCCAACGGCCTGGGTGATGCTGTGATCGGCGTACATGAAGGTTCCCCCGTGACGCCCGTTTCTATCGCGTCCGCGACCGCACTGCTATAGTCGCCCGATCAAGAGCGGTGCACCCGCCTGAAGAGGAAACGACCGCCATGCGACTGGGCTATTTCACCCAACCGGTTCATCCGCCCGCCAAGGATTACGGCGAGGTGCTGCGCGAGAACCGCGAGGCGGCGCTGCTTGCCGACCGGCTGGGCTACGTCGAAGCGTTCTTCGGCGAGCACATCACCGACCGTGCCGAGCCGATCACGTCGAATTTGATGTTCATCGCCTCGCTGTGCCACGAGGCGCCCGATATCGTCTTCGGCAGCGCCGCCGTGACGCTGCCGTCCTACCACCCGGCGATGGTGGCGGCGCATGTCGCGATGGTCGATCACATGACGGACGGGCGGTTCATCTTCGGGATCGGGCCGGGCGGGCTGCTGTCGGATGCCGAGATGTTCGGCCATCTCGACGACAACCGGAACCGGCTGATGCTCGAGTCCATCGAGATGATCCTGAAGATCTGGTCCGGCGAGGCGCCCTACGACATCGAGAGCGGCCCGTGGACGGCATCGACGGCCCGGACGATCAACGAGAAGATCGGCCAGGGTATCGTCGCGGTGCCGCTGCAGAAGCCGCACCCGCCCATCGTGGTGACCGCCGTGTCGCCCGATTCCGCCGGCATCACCGCAGCGGCGGCGCGCGGCTGGGATCCGATAACGTCGAACTACGTCCAGCCGCACTGGGTCGCGACCCATCTGCCGCGCTATCTCGACGGTCTGAAGGAAGGCGGACGGCCGGTGAGCGGGGACGGCTGGCGTATCGCGAAATCGATTTTCGTCGCCGACGACGACAGGACAGCGCGGGACTACGGACGGACGCCCGACGGGCCCTACGGTTTCTATTTCCGCAACATCATGACCAAGCTGATCGGCAACGGTAAGCCTCTGATTTTCAGGGCCTATCCGGACCAGCCCGACGACGAGATCACGCTGGAGCAGTCGCTCGACATGCAGGTGATCGCCGGCACGGTGAACGACGTGGTCGACCAGATACTCGCCTTCCGCGAGCAGGTCGGCCCGTTCGGCACGCTGCTCTATACGGGCCACGACTGGCTCGATCCCGCCCTCGGGCGGCGCTCGATGGAACTGATGGCGGAAGAGGTCATGCCGCGCGTCAACGAGGCACTCGGTGAGCGCGCTGCCGCCGAGTAATCCCATCGTCCGCTTCGCGCCGCCGCCGGCCCTGGCGGGGCCGATGGCGATGTTTTGCTGGGCGTTCTCCATGATCGTCGTCAAGGAGGTCGCGGGCGTCGTACCGCCGGCGGCGCTGTCGTTTTTCCGCTGCCTGATCGCGGTCGTCCTGCTCTACTTCCTGTGCGGCAGGAACCTCCATGCGCAGCTCCCGCTGATGCGGAAGCACTGGAAGATCATCGGGCTGCTCGGCTTCTGCCTGTTCGTCGGGGGCAACGGCATGCTGTTCGTCGGCCTGCAGTTCACGACGGCGATCAATGCCGCCCTGATCAACTCCGCCGAGCCCGTGACCATCGTCGCCGTCGCGTGGCTGATGTTCCGCGACCGGCTGACGCCGATCCAGTGGTTCGGCGTCGGCCTGTCGCTGGCCGGCGTCATTTACCTGATCGGGCGCGGCAAGCTGGAGACGTTGCTGTCTTTCAGTCTCAACATCGGCGACGTATTCATCCTCATCTCGATCACGACCTGGGCGTTCTATGCGGTCCTGCTGCGGAAAGTGCCGCGCGAGCTGGACCGCCTGAACCTTGTCTTCGGAATCCTCGTGGCGGGCTCGGTGCTTGTCTGCCCGTTCTGGATTCTCGAAAACATCTATTACAAGCCGACGCCGTTCGGCTGGGATCTCGCCTGGGCGACCGGCTTCAATGCCGTGTTCGCGTCGATCCTCGCGATGTTCTGGTGGAACCATGCGGTCGAAGGGCTGGGGCCGGGACGCGCCGGGCTGTTCGTCCATCTGATCCCGGTCTACACCGTGTTCCTCGCCATGTGGTTCCTCGACGAGGAGCTTTACTGGTTCCATGCCGTCGGCATCGGGCTGATCGCCGCCGGTATCTTTTTCACCACGCTCCTGAAGACCGGCCCGAAGAAGGAGGCAGTCCATTGACCCGTACCCGAATACGAGCAGACGGCGTCGGCGAGCCGCCGGAAGGCACCTGGTCCAACTGTCTCGTCGCCGACCGGCACGTCTACATCGCCGGGATGACGTCGCGCAGCAGCGAATTCGACCGGATCGACGGCGATACCGCCTACGAGCAGGCGAAAATCATCTTCTCCAAGATCAAGGCGCTGATCGAGGCGGCCGGCGGGACCATGGCCGACATCGTGAAGGTCAACGTCTTCCTGACCGACATCAACGATCGCCAGCAGGTCTGGGAAGCGCGGCGCGAGTTCTTCGAGGGAGATTTTCCCGTCTCGACGCTGTTGGAGGTCTCGAAACTGGTGCATCCCGACATGACGGTCGAGATCGAGGCCGTCGGGGTCCTGGGATCGGGACAATAGACGGGCCGGTCTTAGACCGGCCCCTACGATAGTTTTTCCCACGTAGGGGCGGGTCCAAGACCCGCCCGCCGCTCTACGCCGAGAGCGGAATTTGGTCTAAACTTCTCCCAACGATAAGGGACGGAAACGGAGAACAGGGCCGATGCTGACCATGCGGTCGGCGCTCGAACGCGCGCAGCGGCTTTACGGCGCGAACCGGGCCATCGTCGATACCGAACGCAGCTTTACCTGGTCAGAGCATATGGACCGGGTGATGCGGCTCGCCGCCGTCCTCGAGGTGCGGGGAGTCGGCAAGGGCGACCGGTTCGGCATCGTCTGCCGCAACACGTGGCGGCACTGCGAACTGATCCATGCCGGCTACTGGAACGGCTCGATCCCCGTCCCCGTGAACTTCCGCCTCGCACCGACCGAAATCCGCTACATCCTGGACGACGCCGGCGTGAAGGCGCTGTTCCTGGAAGACGTCTTCCTGTCCTCGCTGGAGACGCCCGAGTTCGCGCCGTGGCGCGGCAGCGCCGTCGTCATTCCGGGAGAAGGCGCGGACACCGCGCTGGATACCTCCGACTCCCTGATCGACGCGGCATCGCCGTCCGACGGCAACGACAGCGGCGAGGAGGAGGACGCGATCCTGCTCTATACCGGCGGCACGACGGGCCGGTCGAAGGGCGTTCGTCTCAGCCACCGCAACGTCTTCTCCAACGGCATGCAGTGCTCGGTGCCGATGAAGGCGGCGGCCGACGATATCTATCTGCACGCTGCGCCCATGTTCCATTCCGCCGACCTGCTGGGGACGGCCTATACGCATGTCGGCGGCGCGCATGCCTATCTGCCGGCGTTTACGCCCGACAACCTGATGCGGACGATCCAGGACACCGGCGCGACGGCGATGATGCTGGCGCCGACGATGATCATCCTGACGCTGCAGTCGCCCGACATCGCCAAGTACGACCTGTCTTCTTTCCGGCGCGTGCTGTACGGCTCGGCGCCCATGGCGGTCGAGTGGATCCGGCGGCTGATGGAGGCGTTCCCGCAGGTCGACGTGATGCAGGGCTACGGGCTCACCGAAACCTCGCCGATCCTGACCACCGTCGACGGCGACGTGCACGCCGCGGCGATCGCGTCCGGCGCGTACGACATCCTGAAGGCCGCCGGCCGGCCGCTCGTCGGCATCGACATGCGGATCGTCGACGACGACGGCGCCGAGCTGCCGCTCGGCGAGACGGGCGAGGTCGTCGTGCGCGGCCCCAACGTCACCAAGGGTTATCTCAACCGCCCGGAGGAGAACGAGCGCGCCTTTCGCGACGGCTGGTTCCATACCGGCGACGTCGGGCGGATGGACGAGAACGGGTTCATGTATCTCATGGACCGCAAGAAGGACATGATCATCACCGGCGGCGAGAATGTCTATTCGCAGGAGGTCGAGGCGGCGCTCTACACCCACGAGAACGTCCACGAATGCGCAGTGGTCGGCGTGCCGGACGCGAAGTACGGCGAGGCGCTGTTCGCGGTCATCGTGCCGCGCCCCGGCACGACCCTCGCTGAGGACGAGGTGATCGAGCACTGCCGCGGTCTGATCGGCGGCTACAAGATCCCCCGCCGCATGGCGTTCGTCGACGAACTGCCGAAGAGCGCGATGGGCAAGATCCTCAAGACCGAACTCAGGAAACTCTACGGAGAGGAAAGCGCATGAAGGACAGTTTGGCCGTCGGCCTCGAAAGCACCCGCAACGTCGAGATCGACAAGGAGCGGACGATCTCCTTCATGGGCGACGAGCTCCGCGTCTACGGCACGCCCTACATGGTGCGCGACGTCGAGGAAACCGCGCGTCTCCTGATCCAGGAACATCTCGATCCCGGCGAGCAGACGGTCGGCGCGCACGTCTCGATCGACCATCTCGGCGCGACGCTGATGGGCCAGACGGTGGCCGTGCACGTGAAGATTACCGGCGTCGAGGGCAGGCGGGTCATGCTGGAGGCCGACGTGCACGACGGCATCGACGAGGTGGGGAAGGCCAAGCACGTCCGCTTCGTCATCGACGAGGACCGCCAGCGCGAGCGGCTTGAGAAGAAGCGGGCGCAGCTTTAGGGCGGTTAGCCGTAAAACAGCCGCGGCAGGAACAGCGAGACCGCCGGCAAGGCGACCAGCAGCGCAAGGCGGACGATGTCCGCGCACCAGAACGGCGTGACGCCGCGGAAGACGGTCGAGGTCGGCACGTCTTTCACCACCCCCGACAGCACGAAAACGTTGAGGCCGACCGGCGGCGTGATCAGGCTGATCTCGGTGACGACCACCGCGATGATGCCGAACCAGACGAGGATTTCCTCGCCGCCTAGCCCTGCGAAGCCGAGTTCCTTCACGACGGGGAAGAAGATCGGGATCGTCAGCAGCAGCATCGACAGGCTTTCGAACACGCAGCCGAGCACCAGATAGATCGCGAGGATGATGACGATCACCATGACGGGCGAAAGGTCGTGGCCGGTGACCAGCGACAGCAGTCCGTCGGGCAGCCCGGCGCGGTTGACGAAGTTCGAGAAGATCAACGCGCCGATCAGGACGGTGAACAGGACGGCGGTCGTGCGTGCGCTGTCGGCGAGCACGTCGTAAAGGATGCGCCAGGTCAGCGCGCGGCGGGCGAGGGCGATAAGGAACGCGCCGCCGGCGCCGATGCCCGCCGCTTCGGTCGGCGTGAACGCGCCGCCGTAAATGCCGCCCATCACGATGGCGAACAGCAGCAGCGTGCCCCAGACGCCCTTGAGGGCCTGCATCCGCTCGGGCCAGTTACGTTTGGGAACGGCCGGTCCGGCGTCCGGGTCGCGCCAGACGACGTAGCGCACGGCAGCCATGTAAAGGAGGATGCCGAGCAGGCCCGGCAGGAATCCGGCCGCGAACAGCTCGCGGATCGAGGTCTCGGTCATCAGCCCGTAGATGACGAGGATGACGCTCGGCGGGATCAGGATGCCGAGCGTGCCGCCCGCCGCGATCGACGCGGTCGCCAGCGTGTCGGCATAGCCGTACTGGCGCATCGGCGGCAGCGCGACTTTCGACATGGTGGCGGCGGTTGCGAGCGACGAGCCGCAGATCGCGCTGAAGCCGCCGCAGGCGACGACGGTTGCCATCGACAGGCCGCCGCGCTTGTGGCCGAGGAAGGCGTGGCTCGCGTCGTACAGCTCGCCCGAGAGGCCGGCGCGGGCGACGAAGTTGCCCATCAGGATGAACAGCGGCACCACCGACAGCCCGTAGCTGAGCGCCGTGTCGGAGACGAGCGTGCCGACCATCGCGAGGGACGGCTGCCAGCCGGACAGCCAGCCGAACCCGGCGAATCCGACGAAGCCCATCGCAAAGGCGATAGGGACGCGCAGGAACACCAGCACGAGCAGGATGACGAAGCCGATGATTGCCGCTTCCATCTATCTCTCGGGCTGTCGGGTCATGGGGAGGGAGGGCATCGGATCACGATATCTGCGTATTGTCGCCGATCGGGTCGGGGCGTCCGAGCGCGATCCGGACGGCGTTCGCCAGCATGGCGACCGCGGCGATTCCGCTGGTCACGGAGATGAACATGCTGATCGGCCCGAGCGGGATGCGCAGGAATTCCGTCGCGTCGCCGTAGTCGGCCTGCAGCGCGCCGATGATCCAGACGCGCCAGCAGACGGCGGCCATCATTCCCGCCATCAGCAGGTTGAGGACGACCTGCCGCGGCTTGGCGAGCCTCGCCGGGAACCAGCGGTCGAGGAGATCCACCGCGACGTGATCTCCGCGGTAGCTGACGACCGGCAGGACGGCGAACACGATCACGCCCAGCATGAGCTGGGTCAGCTCGGTGGCGCCGTCGAGCGGCGCGTTCAGCACTTCGCGGCCGAATACGTCGATGCAGGTCATGACCATCAGGGCAAACAGGACGAGCGCCGACAGGCCCTCGGTCGCGCCCCTGAACAGAATGTCCAGCGGGCGCGACCGGGGCGTGTCGTCCGTCCGGTCTTCGGAAGCGTCGGCCAACGTTACTTCTTGGCTTCGTATTCCTTGGCGAGCTTGCGCAGCTCGGCAAGCGCGGCGTTACCGTCGAACCACTTCGCGACCTTCTTCACCCAGTCGCCTTCGACAGATTTCATCCGGTCGTAGTAGTCCTTGGTCATCGCGTCGGAGGCGGTGGCGATCTTCGTGCCGGCTTTCTCCGCGTCTGCGCGTCCGACGACGTCGGCGTCGTCCCAGTGACGGCCGAGCTTGACGAACGCCAAGCCCGAGACGCTGTCGACCGCGGCCTGATCCGCCTTGGACAGCTTTGCGAATTTGGCCGGGTTCATGATGAAGCCGAAGCTGCCGTAATAGAGCCCGCCCGGCATGATCGTCACGTACGGCACGACTTCCTTCAACCGGAAGCTCTTCTGGGTTTCCATCGGCATGAAGACGCCGTCCGCGACGCCCGACGACAGCGATTCGTAGACCTTCGGCGCGGGCAGCTTGACCGCCGTCACGCCCAGGATGCTGCCGACGATACTGCCGACGCCGCCCGGAACGCGGATTTTCAGGCCCTTGAGGTCGTCCAGCTTGGCCAGCGGCTTCTTCGTGTGGATGACCGCGGGGCCGTGCGAATGCAGCCCGACGAGCTTCACGCCGCGATGCTCGTTCGCCTTCGCGAGATACTTCTGATGGACCATCCAGTAGCCGTAAGCCGCGGCTTCGCCGCTTGTACCGAGGCCGGGAAACTCGACGGCCTGCGTCGCGACATAACGCGTGTTGTAGCCGTGGAAGATCCACGCCGCATCCGCGACACCGTCGCGGACGATTTCGAACTGCTTCGGAGGCGATGCGAGCTTGTATTCGATCTTGGTCGTGACGCGGCCCTGGGTCGCTTTCGCGATCGCGGCGCCCCATTCCGGCCAGACCTTGGCGTTCACGAAATGCGTCGGCGGCGCCCACGAGCTGATCCGGATCACGGTTTCCGCCTGCGCCGGCACGGAAAAGGCGATCGCCGCGGCTATCGTTACGCTGGAAATGACGTGCGTCTTCATCGGTTCTCTCCCGTTATTTCTTGTTCACGAAACCGGGGAAACCTTATCGCGTTCGGCCTTTCAAGGCGAGAATTATGGCGGTGGACGAAGCGACCGACCGGCGGGTCAGTTGCCCATGGTCCCGAGCACTTTGTCGAGATCTTCGAAGGTGTCAGTGGGGGCGGGGGTGTTCGTCGCCGGCGCTGCAAGGGAGGGCGCGGATGCGATTTCGGCGCCGGTGTGCCGCGCTATGGCCGCCGTCAGCGCCTGGCCGTCTATGGGCTTGGCGACGTAGTCGTCCATTCCGGCGGCGAGATACTTCTCCCGGTCGCCGATCATGGCGTTGGCGGTAACGGCGATGATCGGGACCGCGCCTTTCGGCGCCGGAAGCTCGCGGATTGCCCGCGTCGCTGTGAGCCCGTCCATGACCGGCCTGAGAACGTATTGAAAATCGCTGGAAAAGTGACATTCGTATCCAGCACCGCTCAGGTCACGAACAGCGGATTCATGGCACGCGCCGACAGCACGATCCATGTGACGGTAAATGTGTCGTGTAGCGGAAAGACAGGGTCATACTATGTCGATGGCTTCGGGGAGCGCACGGATGTCCCCATCATGACCCCTGGCATCGTGCGGCGAACCCTGGAAGCCTCCCTTTCCGCGGCAATTACGAAAATTGCGGAACTGATCAGAATGATCGACAGCAAGAGAGATTTTCAGGAAGCCGCCTGAACTGATCGCCCGGATGACGGGCGAGGCTCCTCAATCCGGATAGATTGCCACCGACGGAATCTGCGTCCACGCGGTCGGAGCGCCCGCTTTTTCGATCCGTGCGTCCAGCGGCAGGGCTTCGTCCCACAGCGCCGCGATGAACCGCATCCCGGTCACCCCGTCGGATTCGTCGGACGCGAGCCAGACGATCGGCTTTTGCATCACGTCCGGCTGGATGAGCTTTTCGCGCGGGATGCCGGACGCTTCGGGGATCATCCGCGTGTTAACCGGCCCGCCGGGGATCAGGACGTTCGCGGTGACGCCGGTCCCGTCGAGGTCCTGCGCCATGATGCGCGTGTGCGCTTCGAGCGCCGCCTTGGTCGGCCCGTAGGCGCCCGCGCCCGGCAGATACATGGTATCCAGGCTGGTGGTCACGTTGACGATGCGGCCCCAGCCGCGCCCGATCATGTAGGGGGCGCAGGTTTTCGCCATAAGCTGCGGGCCGAAGATGTTCACCCGCAGCATCGCGTTCCAGAGCTCGTCTCCCAGTTCCCAGAACTTCGACGGTTTGACGAAGAAATCGGGGATCCGCTCGGGTCCCACGACGGCGTCGTTGACCAGCATGTCGATCGCACCGAACGCGCCGATCACTTCTTCCGCCGTCGCTTTCGCCCGGTCCGCATCCGTCACGTCGCACACGAACGGCCGGACGGAACCCTGTCCGCCTGCCGCTTCCGCCTCCGACGCGGATTCGGCCAGCACGTCTTCGTCGATGTCGATCATCGCGACCTTCGCGCCTGCCTCCGCGAGGGCGATCGCCATGGAGCGGCCCATGCCGCGACCGGCGCCCGTCATCAGCACCGTCCTTCCTTCCAGACTCCTTCCCGCCATTTTTCTTCCTCCCTTTCTTTCCTTTCCCGACCGTACGGTCAGATCGACCGGAAAAAGTAATCGTTCGCCCCGCTCTTCTCGACGAACTGGTGGGTTGCCGCGAGTGCATTTTCGACCCCGTCGAAATCGTCGGTCTCGATCACGAACAGCTCGATATGCGTGAAATCGAAATCGATCCCCTTGAGGGCTTCCAGCTCGAACCCTTCCACGTCCATCGAGAAGAAGTCGACCCGCCGGATATCATGGGCCCGGGCAAGTTCGCCGAACGTTACCGCGGCGGTCTCTTCGCGCGTCGTATCCGCATCGAACGAGTCGCCCCGGTGAAAACCGATATGGGTATCGAAATCCTTCACGTTGCCGTCCGCATCCGCGACGATCGAGGCAAGTCCGACCCGGGCGACCGATAGCCGGCCCGGCTCCGCCGCGAGCGCGGCATTCTCGACGATGTTCCGGGCCCCGCGGACATTACGGCACAGGTCGTACTGGAAACGCGTCGGTTCGATCAGCAGGCCGCGCCAGCCGTGCCGCCGCTCGAGCATCAGCGTATTGCTCCACTTCACGCCGTCGGCGGCGCCGACCTCGACGTAGAAGCCGCCTTTCAGGTCCCCCAAAAGTTCCAGAGCGCGCGCATCCAACGCGCCGTGCGACGGCGACGTGCCAAGCCGCATGCGCAGGCGCGTCACGTAATGTTTCGCGAGAAACCGCAGACGCGGGCTCAGCAGCCGGCGCGACAGCGCGTTCAGGAACGACAGCATCCGCGCGCCTTACCGGTTCCGCCTCGACCGCCGGCGTCAGGCCCGCATGGTCGGCATCGGGCTCGTATCGATCAGCTCCATCTGCCGGTGGGCGAGCCGTTCGAACAGTTCGGCGCGCAACGGTGCGTGCGCCGGGTCGTCGAACAGGTTTTCCATCTCGTCCGGGTCGTTCTTCAGATCGTACAGTTCGCCCCAATCCTCGCCGCGCGAAACCGTCAACCTGTAGCGTTCGGTGATGAGCGAGCGAATCCGTGGCGGCTTGCTGTAGCCGAAATAGACCCGCTGCTGGTCGTCCTCGACGATGACGGAATCGACGGCGTCGGGGTCGTCCTTGCCGGAGATCGCGTTCAGCAGGCTGCGCCCCTGGATACCGTTGTAGGGTTCGATCATCGCGCGATCGAGGATCGTCTGGGCGATGTCGCAGGTGCTGCCCAGCGCATCCGTGCTGCGGGCGGTCGCGCCGGGCTCCGACCAGATGAAGGGGACGTGGGTCACGCCTTCGAAGTGCGCCGGCCCCTTCAGCATCAGCCCGTGATCGCCGAGGAAATCGCCGTGATCCGCGGTGAAGACGACGATCGTGTTGTCCGCGAGGCCGGTTTCCTCCAGCTTCGCGAGGATCGCGCCGACGGCATCGTCGATCATGGCGATCATCCCGCAGGTCAGCGCACGGGCTTCCAGCACCTCGCGTTCGTTGACAGCGAAGGCGCTCTGCGAATTGACCACCGCCTCGCCCTTGTCGCGGAGATCGCGCGCCCATTTGACGTGCGGCGGCGGATCCACGTTGCCGTAGTCGAAACTCGCCGGCAATTCCATGTCTTCGGGCTTGTACATGTCCCAGTACTTGCCCGGCGGCGTAAACGGATGATGCGGGTCCGGGAAGGACGCCATCATGAAGAACGGCCTCCCGTCGTCCGATGCCGCGCGGGCATCGAGATACTCGAGCGATTTTTCGCGGATGTAGCTCGTCGGATAGAACTCCTCCGGGATCGCCGTGCGGTAGGCCTGCGGGCAGATATAGTCGTGCTCGAACTGGTTGGCCCGGTCGCGAAGCTCGTCCGCGTCCGCGCGCCGTTCCTTGAACCAGACATAGTACTGACCGCCGACATGGTCCGAATGCTCGGTGCAGAGATCCACGTGCTCGAAGCCGTAGAACGGCAGGTCGAGATCGTAGGGCTTGCCGGGACGCCAGCGGTCCGGATGCTCCTGGTCGTAGTCTCCCTCCGTGTCCGCGGCGAACGCTTCCGGCATGGTGTCGCGGACCGTCGCGTAGCCGTCCTTGGGGTCGGGCCGCGTATGCATGGCGGGAAGGCCGGTCATATTCTGGATATGGCTCTTGCCCACGAGTGCGGTGGCGTATCTGTTCTGCCGCATCGCCTCGGTGAAGGTGCTGGAGCGCATGTCGAGCGGGATGCCGTTCGAGCGCACGCCGTGCAGCGACGGCATGCGGCCCGTCAGCAGGGTCGACCGGTTCGGCTGGCAGACCGGGGTCGCGACGTAAAACCTGTCGAACTTCGTGCCCTTTGCCGCGATGGAATCGATATGCGGCGTCTTGAGCACCGGATGGCCGGTGCATCCCAGATGGTCGACCCGGTGCTGGTCGGTGATGATGAACAGGAAATTCGGACGATCCGACATGGGTTCTCCCTGGCAGGCTTTCTTGGTTTATGGTGGCCACTATATCGGAATTCCGCCCGGGAATAAGTCTCATGTACGCCCTCACGCTCGCTCTCGACCGCTACGACCGCCACCTGCCGCTGCTGCTCGGCGCGGTCGCCGCGCCGGACGGATACGCGGTCGACGTGCTCGAGGTCGGACAGCACGGCGCGCTGCGCCACGGCGAGCACCGGCATGAACGCATGCTGCGCGACCGCGAGTTTTCCGCCGCAGAGGTGTCGCTGTCCTCGTTCCTGATCGCCTCCGACCAGGGCGTGCCGGTGACCGGCATTCCCGTGTTTCCGCGTCGGCTGTTCAGCCAGACCCAGATGTTCGTCAACGCGGATTCCGGTATCTCGACGCCGAAGGATCTCGAAGGCCGCCGGGTCGGGCTGCAATCTTTCCAGACGACGCTGGCGCTGCTCGCGAAGGGCGACCTCAAGTTCGTCTACGACGTGGATCTCACGTCAATCGACTGGCGGCTGAAGCACGAGGAAACGCTGTCCGTCGACGTCGGAGGCTTCTCGATCTCGCAGATGCCGACCGGTAAATCGCCCGGCGAGTTGTTGGCGGCAGGCGAAATCGACGCGCTTCTGTATTCCCGGACGCCCGAAGGCATGGCGGAGTCCGGCGGGAAGATCCGGCGCCTGTTCGACGATCCTCGTGCCGAGACGCAGCGTGTCTTCGCGACCGACGGATTCTGGCCGATCATGCACGTGATGGCCGTCCGGACCGAGCTCGCCGACGCCGACCCGGACCTTTGTCCCATGTTGATGGCGCTGTGGGATGCGTCCCGACAGGAGTCGCGGCGCTGGTACAACGATCCCAACTGCCTGCAGTTCCCGTGGGCGCGGCTCGATGTCGAGGATCAGCTGTCCGCATTCGATGCCGAACTGTGGCCGAGCGGCGTTTCCGCCAACCGCGCCTGTCTCGCGCGCTTCGTGAAATATTCCCGCGATCAGGGGCTGATATCGCGCGCGCTCGACGTCGACGCGCTGTTCCACGAGACCGTGAGCGCGACCTGATCGATCAGCCGGCGTCATCTTCCTCGAACGGTTCGCGCGTAATGCGGTCGCCCGACCGGGTCGTCAGGATCACGAAGACGACCGCTGCGGCCGCCAGGCCGAGCAGGATGAACAGGAAGCCGGGATAATCGACCCGGTGATACTGGTGCGCACCCAGCCACCACATGACGGCGATCAGGCCCACCAGCAGCAGCCAGTGCAGCTTCTTGCCGATGAAGAAATCCTTCATGCGCCGATCCTCACAGGTTCCCGCCGCGATCGACGAGCGGGACCGCGTCGCAGTCCTTGCGGACGAACCACATGCCGACGCCGACTGCGACGCCGGCGCCGTTCAGGATGAACCCCGAGACGCCCATCGGGGCGAGCAGGGGCGGGTACATCAGGCAGACCGCTGCGCCGGCGCACAGGAGGCGGACGCCCGGCGACAGCTTGCCGTGCAGCCAGCCTTCGAGCGCGACCGAGAGCAGCCAGACGCCGGCGAAAGCCGTCGCCGTCGAGTAGCAGGTAAGCCAGACGGGACCTTCGAACAGCAGGCTGGGGTTGTAGACGAAGATGAAGGGCACGAGATACTTGGCGATGCCGACGCGAGACGATTCCACCGCCGTTGCCATCGGTCGCGACCCCGCGATGGCGGCCGCCGCGAACGAAGCGAGCGCGACCGGTGGGGTGATCGACGAAACCACGCCGAAATAGAACGCGAAGAGGTGCGCCGCCATCGGATTGACCCCGATTTCGATGAGCGCAGGCACGATCAGCGCCGCGACGGTGATGTAGACCGCCGTTGTCGTGATCCCCATGCCGAGGATGATGGCCGCGACCGCCGTCAGGAACAGCAGCACGATCAGGATGCCGCCCGACATGTCGATGACGGAGTTGGTGAACTTGAGACCGAGCCCTGAGAGGAACAGCGAGCCGATGATGATGCCGGCCGCGGCGCAGGCGACCGAGACCGGGATGCATGACCGCACGCCGGATTCGAACGCGGCGAGAAGATCGACCGGGCTCATCCGGGTCGAGAAATTCACGAAGGAAAGTCCGAGCAGCGCGATGATCGCCCAGAACGCCGCCATCGTGACCGTCCGTCCCATGATCAGCAGCGCGATCAGAACCACCAGCGCCAGCATCAGGTGCCAGCCGTTGCGCAGCACCTCCCCGAAACTCGGCAATTGTTCCTTCGGTACCCGCCGGATGCCGTACTTGTCGGCCTCCAGATGCACCATGAAATACATCGTCGAGAAATAGAGCAAGGTCGGGATGATCGCGGCGACGACGACGTGGATATAGGGAACGCGCAGGAACTCCGCGATGATGAATGCCGCCGCACCCATGATCGGCGGCATGATCTGTCCGCCGGACGATGCGCAGGCCTCGACCGCGCCTGCAAACCGGGCCCTGTAGCCGAGGCTCTTCATCATCGGGATGGTGAAAGAGCCCGTGGTCACCACGTTGGCCGTGGCGGAGCCAGAGATCGAGCCGAAGAAGGCGCTGGCGACGACCGACGCCTTGGCCGGGCCTCCCAGCCGGTGGCCGGTCATCGACATCGCGAGGTCGATGAAGAACCGTCCCGCGTTCGAGCGGATCAGGATCGCGCCGAACACGATGAACAGCACGATGTAGGTGGACGCGACCAGGATCGGGATGCCGAAAATGCCGATGATCTGGATGAACTGGCCGTCGATGAACGTATCCATCGGGACCGGCGGGCCGTACAGCATGCCGAATCCGTCGAACCAGTCGGCGAAAAGCGTATGGAAGACGAAGAAGCCGGTGATGATGACCATCGCCCAGCCGACGGCGCGGCGCGTCGCTTCCATGACGAGCGCGATCAGCAGCCAGCCGTAGACCATGTCGTCTCCGTTGGGCGCGCCTTCGCGGGCCTGCAGTTCCTCGATGTCGTCCAGCATGTAGACCTGGACGGCGAGGACGAGGAGGATCAGCGCGATGTCGATCGCGAAGCCCAGCATCCGCTTCGCGTTGCCGGGCCGGCCCGGCTGCCAGACGCGTTCCTTCAGCCCGCTGCGGAACATCGGCTTCACGAGGAAGGCGAGCAGCAGCATCGCGCTCAGGTGCGTCGCGCGGAACGACAGCGATTCCGGCGTGCCGAACCCGGCGACGAAGATGTGATACATCGCCAGCGCGATCGCGAGCGAGGATGCGATCAGGGCGACGACGGTCGGGAAATCGAGTTTCGGCGCGCGCAGCACCTCTTCGAGCAGCGAATATTCACGCCGCTCGACATATTCGAGATTGGGAGCGCCCTTGGGGGTGTCCGTCATGCGGACCTCGCGTGCGGCCCGCCCCCTCCGCAAGGGAGGGGGCGGATCGTCCGTTCAGCGGCCGTCGCGATTACTTCGCGATGCCTTTTTCCTTGTAGAACTTCATCGCGCCGGGATGCACCGGGATCGGCGCACCCTGGAGCGCGTTGGCGAGCTTCGCGTTGTTCCAGCTCTTGCTGACCTTCGCGAACTCGGCGTGGTTGTCCCACAACGATTTCGCCAGCTTGTAGCCGAGCTCGTTGTCGAGCTTGGCGTTGGCGATCAGCACGGTGGCGGTCGCGAGCGTAAGGACGTCTTCCTTGACGCCCTTGTAGGAGCCGCCCTTGATCGTGTAGCTGAAGAAGCCGGGGTTCTGCTGGACGAACTTGTCGGCCATCGGCTTTTCGACCGGCAGGAAGCGGATGCCCGGCTGGAAATCGAGGGCGATGAACGACGAGTTCGGCACGTTCGTCAGCGCGACGAACGCATCGATGTGGCCGTCCTTCATCAGCGCGACCGAATCCTTGTAGCCGACGCGGTGGATCGTGCCGCCAGCGCCCTTGATGTCGTCGTAGCTGATGCCGTAGAGCGCCAGCAGCTTCTCGGCGGTCACGTTGCCCGAGAAAGTGAGCTTGCCCGGGCTGAAG
>JAYPTI010000017.1:0-30723 GCA_038133505.1 Alphaproteobacteria bacterium | reverse complement strand
GGCCCGTCACCGTCCTCGTCAACAATGCGGGCGCGGGCAAGAGCGCGCCGTTCCACAAGATGGACCGGTCCCTGTGGGATTCGATGCTCGCCGTCAATCTCACCGGCACGTTTCTCTGCACGCAGGCGGCCCTCCCTTCGATGCTCGACGCCGGCTACGGCCGCATCGTCAACGTGGCCTCGACGGCGGGCCTCAAGGGATACGCCTATGTCAGCGCCTACAGCGCCGCGAAGCACGGCGTAATCGGGCTTACCCGATCGCTCGCGCTCGAGCTTGCGACCAAGGGGATCACGGTGAATGCGGTGTGCCCCGGATATACGGAAACGGACCTGGTCCGCGACACGGTGGCGAACATCGTCGCCAAGACGGGCCGGTCGGAAGAGGATGCGAAGAAGGAACTCGCCGCGACCAACCCCCAGGGTCGGCTCGTCCAGCCCTGGGAAGTGGCGGAGGCCGTCGCCTGGCTCGCGCTCCCGGGGTCCGGCGCCATTACCGGACAGGCCGTGCCTGTCGCGGGCGGAGAAGTGATGTGATCGAAGAACGGTCCGATTTCGAAAGTGGCGTGGGCAGCGGCGACCGCATCGAACTGCGCGTATGGCTGCGGCTTCTGACCTGCACGAACCTGCTGGACAACGCCATTCGACAGCGCCTGAAGCAGGCCGCGGATACGACGCTGCCGCGGTTCGACATTCTCGCGCAGCTCGAGCGCCATGGCGCGCCAATGTCCATGGGCGAGCTCTCACGCCGCCTGATGGTTTCCAACGGCAACGTCACTGGTCTTATCGACCGGCTCGCCCGCGAGGGCTACGTCGAACGGGCGCCCGACCCGTCCGACCGGCGGGTTCAGATGGTCAGCCTGACGACGGAAGGCACGAAATTTTTCGGTGAAATCGCGGAAGACCATCGCAAATGGGTGGGCGACATGATGGCGGGCCTCAGCGCGTCCGAAATGCGGTCGCTCTACGCCCTGCTCGCGCGGCTGAAGGAATCGATCCGCGCCGCCGACGACGACAACAGCCTGGAGGCAGCAGAATGAAGACGATCCCCGGCGCGGCGCTCGCGCCCGAACATTTCGCATGGAGCGTCGACGGCAAGGTCGCGACGATCACCATCAACCGTCCGGATCGCAAGAATCCGCTGACCTTCGAATCGTACGCCGAACTCCGCGACACGTTTCGCGCCCTCCAGCATGTCGACGACATCAAGACGGTCGTCATTACCGGCGCGGGCGGCAATTTCTGTTCCGGCGGCGACGTGCACGAGATCATCGGCCCGCTCCTCGAAATGAACATGAAGGACCTGCTCCGGTTCACCGAAATGACCGGCGACGTCGTCAAGGCGATGCGCACCTGCCCGCAGCCGATCGTCGCCGCCATCGACGGCGTGTGCGCGGGCGCGGGCGCCATCCTCGCCATGGCGTCGGACCTTCGATACGCAACGCCGGAGACCAAGACCGCGTTCCTGTTCACCCGCGTCGGACTCGCCGGCTGCGACATGGGCGCGTGCTCGATCCTGCCCCGGATCATCGGTCAGGGCCGGGCGTCCGAACTCCTCTATACCGGGCGCTCGATGAGCGCCGAAGAAGGCTATAATTGGGGCTTTTTCAATAAGTTATGCGCACCTTCTGATGTTCTTGAAGAGGCTCAGGAGCAGGCCCGGCGGCTGGCGGACGGCCCGACCTTCGCGCACGGCGTCACCAAGCGCCAGCTCCACATGGAATGGAATATGAGCGTCGAGGACGCGATCACGTCCGAGGCCGAGGCGCAGGCGATCTGCATGCAGACGAAGGACTTCCAGCGCGCGTTCGACGCCTTCGTCGCGAAGCAGAAACCGGTGTTCGAAGGAAACTGAGCGTGCCCGATCGCAGCTATCTGGACTGGCCGTTTCTGGACGACCCGCACCGCGAACTGGCGGCGGCCTTCCGGGCCTGGGCCGACGCGGAAATCGCCCCGCTTGCCGAGGACGAACCCGACACCCAGGCCGGTCTCGACGCGCTGGCGCGCGAACTGGTCTCCCGCCTCGCGGCCGGCGGATGGCTGCAGTATTCGGTCCCCGCGCCCTGGGGCGGCAAGTTCGAGACGCTCGACGTGCGCGCGCTGTGCCTGATGCGCGAAACGCTGGCGCAATATTCGGGCATGGCGGATTTCTCGTTCGTCATGCAGGGGCTGGGAAGCGGCCCGATCTCGCTGTTCGGCTCCGACGAGATCCGCGAGACGTACCTTCCCGGCGTTGCGAACGGTACGCGGATCGCCGCCTTCGCGCTGTCCGAGCCCGATTCAGGCTCCGATGTGGCGGCAATGGCGACCGAGGCGACGCCGGACGGCAACGGCTTCGTCCTCAACGGCGAAAAGACGCTGATTTCGAACGGCGGGATCGCCGATCAGTACGTCGTGTTCGCCCGCACCGGCGAAGCGCCGGGCTCAAAGGGCCTGTCGGCCTTCGTCGTCGATGCCGACAGTCCCGGATTTTCGGTGACCGAGCGCTTCGACGTCATTGCGCCGCACCCGCTCGGCCGGCTCAAATTCGACAATTGCCGCATCCCCGCCTCCCATCGCCTCGGCGAAGGCGGCGACGGGTTCAAGATCGCCATGGCCTCGCTCGACGTCTTCCGCTCGACGGTCGGCGCGGCGGCCCTGGGTTTCGCGCGGCGCGCGCACGACGAGGCGCTGACGCAGGCAAAGACGCGTCAGTCCTTCGGCAAGCCCCTCGCCGACTACCAGCTCATCCAGGAGAAGCTCGCCGACATGGCGCTCAAGATCGATGCCGCGGCGCTGCTGGTCTACCGTTCGGCCTGGACGCGCGACACGCAGTCCGCCCGGGTCACGCGCGAGGCGGCGATGGCGAAGCTGTTCGCGACCGAGAGCGCGCAGGAGGTGATCGACCAGGCAGTCCAGATATTCGGCGGCATGGGCGTCGTCGTCGGATCCACCGTCGAACGGCTGTACCGCGAGATTCGCGCCCTCCGGATCTACGAAGGCACCAGCGAAATCCAGAAACTGATCATCGCCGGCCAGGCGCTGGCGGCGTCGGAGTAGGACAGGAACGGATACGGCCATGAGCAAGCATCTTCCGGGCGGTCCGACCGCCCATGTCGATACGTTCGCCGCGGACAATCTGCCGCCGCGCGACCAGTGGCCGGACTTCGACTACGACTCGCTGGAGATCCTCCGGAGATATCCCGACCGGATGAATTCCGGCGCCATCCTGCTCGACGAGATGTGCGAGACGGGCCACGGCGACAGCCCCGTCCTGCACTACGAAGACACGACGTGGACCTACAACGAGCTGCGGGCGCTTTCCGACAGGATCGCGCGCGTCCTGGTCGAAGATCAGGGCCTCGTGCCCGGCAACCGGGTGCTGTTGCGCGCGCCCAATAACCCGATGCTGGTCGCCTGCTGGTGCGCCGTCCTGAAGGCCGGCGGCATCTGCGTGACGACGATGCAGCTCCTGCGCGCCCGCGAACTGGTCTACATCGTCGAAAAGGCGGAAATCCGCCACGCGCTGTGCGACGAGACGCTCGCCGAGGCGATGGAGGAAACCAGGTCCCGCAAACCCGAGCTCGAGCACGTGCTCTACTTCTCGGCGCTCGGCAACGGCGACGCGGGTCTCGATACCGCCATCGCGTCCAAGAAACCCGGGTTCGACGTCTGCGACACCGCGGCGGACGATACCGCGCTGATCGCCTTCACGTCCGGCACGACCGGCTCGCCCAAGGCGACGATGCATTTCCATCGCGACGTCATCGCCATGTGCGACTGTTTCCCGCGGTCGTTCAAGATGGCCGAACCCCACGATATCTTCACCGGTACGCCGCCCCTCGCCTTCACCTTCGGCCTCGGCGGGCTGACCTGCTTCCCGATGCGCTTCGGCGCCTCGACTCGCTTCTTCCCGGGCCTCATGGGTCCCGAGGACATGATGAAGGCGATCGAGAAGTACCGGATCACCAGCCTCTACACGGCGCCGACGATGTACCGCCTGCTCGCCGAACTTGCGCCCAAATACGACATCTCCAGCCTGGAGAAGTGCGTTTCCGCGGGCGAAACCCTGCCCAAGGCGACATGGGAGGCGTTCTTCGAGGCGACCGGCATCCCGATCGTCGACGGTCTCGGCTCCACCGAGATGATCCACATCTTCGTCTCCGCCAGCCGCGAGGACATGCGCGCCGGTTTCACCGGCAAGGCGATCCCGGGATACCGGGCGCGGATCGTCGACGAAGACGGCAACGAACTCGGACCCGACCAGCCGGGCCTCCTCGCCGTGCAGGGTCCCACGGGGTGCCGCTATCTGGCGGACGACCGGCAGAAGACATACGTCCGCGACGGCTGGAACTATCCGGGCGACATGTACGAAATGAACGAGGACGGCTATTTCCGGTACGTCGCCCGCGCCGACGACATGATCATCTCGGCGGGCTACAACATCTCTGGCCCCGAGGTGGAAGGCGCGCTGCTGGACCACGATGCGGTCGCCGAATGCGCGGTGATCGCGAAGCCGGATCCGGAGCGGACGAACATCGTGAAGGCGTTCGTCGTCCTGCGCGCCGGGTTCGACCCGACGGCCGAGACGACGAAATCGCTGCAGGACTTCGTCAAGAACGAGATCGCCCCCTACAAGTACCCCCGCGAGATCGAATTCGTCAGCGAATTGCCGAAGACCGAGACCGGAAAGCTTCAGCGGTTCCGGCTGCGCGAGCGGGAAAGCGACTGACTCGGACGGATTTTTCGCACGGAATTTTCGCCGTTAAGGACGATACGGAAAAATCCTGTCGGAATTCACGCACTTAACCGACAACAGTCCGTTGCAGGTTAACCAGCTATTCAAAAAGGTTCTTAAAACCTGCAGGGTACTCTTCGGATCGTGAGCGTCGTTCCATGGGAACGAAGGTCTCTCGCCTCCAGCAGTGGTCCGGTTCCCCCCTCGAAACCCCAACTGGATCACGCAAATCGCCCCTCTCCGTCCCCCCACGGAGAGGGGCGTTTTCGTTTCCGAAAGGACATCGCCGCCCAAACACGTTCTGTTAACTTATAATCAATCAAATTTTCGGAGAATTCGGTCGACCTCCGGTTCTGCGAATATTTGGAAGCGCCGAGTGGGACCTAACGAGTTCGAAAATTCATGCTAAGACAGACTATCAATAAGGAATCGACAGTATGACGGGTTAGGAAACGACGACTGCAACCGAGTAAAAAGCCGCGCCGGAAACTGCGACGGAAAAGAAAGCGGGCGTCGGGAAAGCCGGTCCGAAGTTCTCCCTTTCCAACATCAGGGTCGGTGCCCGCGTCGCGTTGGTCGTGGCCCTTCCCGTCATTGTCGCCGCGATGTTCGGCGTGAATTCGATCCTCGACAGCCTCGACGGACGTACACGCAGATGCGAGCGCCATAAAGCTGCCTTTCCTGCCTGCGTGGCACGCGGCGGGGCTACTGCCCGGCGGCGTCGCCGCCCCGGCGGAGCCGGCGGCCCCGGCGAAACGCAAGAAGCGACCGGCCCTTCCCTACCAGCAGGACGCGACGGACGATTCCTTCACGCGCGAACTGCCGCAGGATTTCCAGGGTGTCGTCTACGCGTCGGTCTTCGTCTCTGTCTGACAGAGCACCTCAGGCGGGGACGTCGTAGGCGACCGTATCGCGCGCGAACCCGCCATAGAGATCGAGCATACGCTCGCGCCAATGGAAGACCGGATCGTCCGCATCGAGCAGCTTGAACGGGCTCGTCACGCGCGCCCACTGGAACTGCGAGAAGACGACGTAATCGGCATAGGCCGGCCCTTCGCCGGAAATAAACGGCTGGCCCTTGCGGAACGTCGTCCGGACCGGATCGAGCGTGCGATAGAGGTTCTTCACCCGGTCCTCGCGCCCTTCCTGCACTTCCTCGAGCGTCCGCTTGTACATCTTCTCCATTGTCTCGCGGAAATAGTCGCGGTCCTCAGGGTGCGCCGCATCGAGAACGTCCCGGGCGATCAGCGGGCCGAGCGCGACGTTGACCGCGCGGTCGCACCAGGAATTGAGGACGCGCGTCACGCCCTTTCCGATCTCGCCGCCGAACAGCGAGGGGGCGTCCGGGTAGCGCTCTTCGAGATAGATCGCGATATCCCAGGAGTCGTTTTCGATATGCTCGCCGTCGACCATGACGGGAACGCTCGTCGAGTTGGCGAACGCGATGGAATCCTTGTCCGTCAGCAGCAACGGGATCTGCTCGAAATCGAGCCCCTTGTGCTTGAGCGCCATTTTCGCGCGCCAGGAAAACTGGCTGTAGCGCCGGTCTTCGGCGCCGAGAAGTTCGTATAGCTTGATGGTCATCGGGTCGTCCCTCCTGTTGCCCTTCGCTATCCGTACCGGGCATGCAGGTCAAGGGTCCGGACGGTTGCGCAATGCGCATTCCGAAGACTAACTTTGCCCGACATCAAAAAGGGAGGAAGGCGGGATGGCCGATCCGAAAATCTTCGTATTCGCACCGGCAGACGATACAGGCGAGAGCCATGCAAGGCTCCAACGCTACGGCTGCGACCTGATCCTCGGAGATGCGGACTGGCACACGCCGCAGGGCAACAACGAAGAGGAAATGATCGATCTCGCCACCGACGCGGATGCGCTGATGGGCACTTCGATCCGCTCTAGCCCCATTACCCGCGCAATCATGGAATCCAGTCCCAACCTTCGGGTCGTCGCCAAATGCACGGTCGGCACCGACGATATCGACGTCGACGCGGCGACAGAGCTTGGCATTCTGGTGACCCACGCGCCGACCGAATCCAATTGCTACGGCGTCGCCGAAGGCACCGTTGCGATGATCCTGAACCGCCTCAAGAAGCTGTCCGAGCGCGATGCTGCCGTGAAGTCCGGCAAGTGGCGCGATCCGGCCCTGATGGGCCGATATCTGGGCCGGCGAATGACGGACGGCTATGAGGGGATGACCCTCGGCATCATCGGGCTGGGACGGATCGGGGCGCGCGTTTCGCAGCTCTTCCAGCCGTGGGGCATGCGCATCATCGCGCACGATCCCTTCATCGAGGACGAACGGTTCGAGCGGAAAGGCGCCGAGAAGGTCGAGCTCGACTACCTGCTGGAAAACGCCGACATCGTCTCCGTCCACTGCACGCACAACCGCACGACGGACAAGTTCATGAACGCGGAGCGCTTCGCGAAGATGAAGCCGGATGCGATCTTCATCAACACGTCGCGCGGCGGCAACGTCGACGAAGCGGCGCTCGCCGACGCGCTCAAGAACGACGTGATCGGCGGCGCGGCCATCGATGCGTTCGCCGACGAGCCGCTGCCCGCGGACTCGCCGCTCCGGGATCTCGGCGACAAGATCTCGATGTCGGCCCACATGGTCTCATCGAACCTGAACAGCGGGCTCGGCCCGGGATACAAGTGGGCGACGCAGGCGGTCCTGAAAGCGCTGAACGGCGAAGTGCCGAACAACGTTTTCAATCCGGAAGTGATCGAGAAGTGGAAGGAACGCTTCGGCGGCCGTCGCGCGATCCTTGTGAACGAGCCGGTGGAAGATCACCCGGGCTACGGGCCGGTCGATCCCTAAGCGGCCTACTCCTCCGCTTCGGATTTCGACGCAGCAGCCGCCGCACCGACCGCTGCGCCCTTCATCTCCCATTCGCTCGCGCGGTTGAGGAGCGACGAGCCGGTCCGGCCTTCCTGTGTGTTCGGCTTCGCCTGTTCGCGCAACTCCTCCAGCTGCAGGCGCGAGCGCTCGAACTGGCGGAAAGCGGCGAACTTGGCCGACATGTACTGGTCGGGCCACGCCTGCTTCTCGACGCCGTAATAGGCCGCCGCCTGCTCCGTGAAGTACGGGTTGTAGAGATGCGTCCGCGCTAGCGCGACGAGGTCGGAGCGGCCGGAGCCGACGATGGTGTTCACCTGGTCCCAGTCGAAGATGTTGCCGGCGACGATGGTCGGAATATCCGCCTCGATGCGGATCTGTTCGGAGAACGGCGCCTGGAACATGCGGCCGTAGAGCGGCTTCTCGGCCGGGTCGGTCTGGCCGGTTGAGACGTTGATCACGTCGTCGCTCGTCGTGCCTCCCTCGATCCAGTCGCTCGCCGAAATGCGGACGGACATCGGCCGGTCTTCCGGCCAGACCGCCCGGCAGGCGTCGAATACCTCGAGCGGATAGCGCAGCCGATTCTCGATGCTGCCGCCGTACTCGTCGGTGCGCTTATTCGTGACCGGCGACAGGAACGTCGCCAGCACGTAGCCATGTGCGCAGTGAAGTTCCGCGAGGCCGAAGCCCGCCCGCGCGGCGCGTTCGAACGCGGCGACGAAATCGGCCTTCACGCGGTCCATGTCTTCCCGCGTCATCTCGCGCGGCACCTGAGAGTTTTTCAGGTACGGAATGGAGGACGCGGCGATAATTTCCCACGCGCCCTCGCCGAGCGGCTGGTCGATGCCTTCCCAGGCGAGCTTTGTCGCGCCCTTGCGCCCGGCGTGGCCGATCTGCATTGCCATCTTCGCGTCGGTGCGCTCGTGCGCGAAATCGACGATCCGTTTCCACGCCGCTTCCTGCCCGTCGGTCCAGATGCCGGCGCAGCCGGGTGTGATCCGGGCGTCGGGCGAAATGCAGGTCATTTCCGTGAAGACCAGCCCCGCTCCGCCGAGGGCGCGCGTCGTGTAATGCGTGAAATGCCAGTCGTCCGGCATGCCGTCGGTCGCGCAGTACTGGCACATCGGCGAGACGACGACGCGGTTCGCAAGCTCCATGTCGCGCAGCTTGAACGGCGCGAACATCGGCGGGACCGGCTTCTTGGCGAGCTCGGGCGCGTCGAACGCCGCCGCGGCATCGGCCGAGAAGGCCTTGTCGACCTCGGCGATGAAGGCCGGGTCGCGCATCCGGAGATTGTCGTAGGTAATCGCCTTCGAGCGCGACATCAGGCTGAAGGTGAACTGCGTCGCGTCCATGCCCCAGTAACGCTCGACATGCTCGAACCACGACAGCGAGACGTCGGCGGCGTGCTGCAGCCGCTCAACCTCGTCGCGACGCACGTCGTCGTAGAGCTTGAGCGCCGCCTTGGCTTCCTTTTCCTGCTGGCACGCCTCGAACAGCGCGATGGCGTCCTCCATCGCGAGCTTCGTACCCGAGCCGATGGAGAAATGCGCCGTGTGCGCGCAATCGCCCATGATGACGAGATTGTCCTTCACCCAGGTCTCGCAGCGGATCATCGGGAAGTTGCGCCAGATCGAGCGGTTGGTGATGACCGGGTAGTCGCCGAGAAGATCCTTGTAGAGCTCGGAGATGTACGCGACGGTCTCTTCCTCCGTCGCATTCTCCATGCCCGCCTTCGTCCACGCCCCGCCCGTGGTCTCGACGATCCACGTGCTCATCTCGCTGTTGTACTGATAGGCGTGCAGGTTCCAGATCCCCGCGTCGTTCTCGCGGAAATCGAACGTGAAGGCCGGCAGCGGCTTCGTCGAGCCGAGCCAGACGAACTTGTTCGGCCGCCAGTCGAAGCTCGGCTTGAAGTGATCGGCGTACTGATCGCGGATCCACGAATTGATGCCGTTGGCGCCGAGGACGAGATCCGCATCCGGCGCGATCTCGTCGAGCGACCTGATCTCGCGCTGGAACTCCATCTCGATGCCCGCGTCGCGGCAGCAGTCCTGCAGGATCAGCAGCAGGTCCTTTCGCGACATGCCGCAGAACCCGTGCCCGCCCGACACCACCGTCTCGCCCTTGTAGTGCGTGACGATGTCGTCCCAATAGGCGAAGGTCTCGCGGATGCGGTCGTAGGAATCGGCGTCGTAGTCGCGGAAGTGGCCGAGCGTCTCGGCCGAAAAGACGACGCCGAAGCCGAACGTGTCGTCCGGCCGGTTCTGCTCGTAGATCTTTATCTCGTGCGACGGGTCGGCCTTCTTCATCAGGAGCGCGAAATAGAGGCCCGCCGGGCCGCCGCCGATAATTTCGATTTTCATGCCGTCTTTTGTCCGCTAGTCGGTCGCGATGAAATTATTTTAAGCTTAAAATATTTTCAGGCAAGGAAAATATTTGGCGGGCGTTGTGGATAAGTCCGAATCGACCCCGCAAACAATTCCGCGAGATTCGCGTAAACTGCGAAGCATGAACGACCCTGCTCCCTTGCGCGAAGTCGACGCGGCACCGACGGGAATATTTCCGTCGCAGGATCTGCATGCCCTGATCACCGGCGGCGCGGTGAGCGCAAATAGCGCGATCGGCGACGACCTCGTCCAGCCCGCCAGCATTGACCTGCGGCTCGGCGAATTCGCATGGCGGGTCCAGGCGAGTTTCCTCCCCGGCCCCGATGCGACCGTCGAGGAGAAGGTCCGCGCATTCGAGATGCACCGCATCGATCTGACAGGCGGCGCGGTGCTCGAAAAGGGGTGCGTTTACATCGTACCCCTGCAGGAACGATTGGCCCTGCCGGACGACGTATCCGCCTTCGCCAACCCGAAAAGCTCCACCGGCCGACTCGACGTCTTTACCCGCGTGATCTCCGACGGCGGTACCCGGTTCGATCTTGTCCGGCGCGGCTACGACGGCCCGCTCTATGCCGAGGTTTCGCCCAAGACGTTCTCTATCGCGGTGCGGACCGGGTCGCGCCTGACGCAGCTTCGCCTGAGGCGAGGCCGCGCCCGCGTCGGCTCGGAAGACCTTCTCGCGCTCCACGATGCGGCACGTCTCGTCGACGTTCCTATCGACCGCACGGAGGTCGCGGAACACAAAAGCCTCACCCTGCGGCTCGATCTCGGCGGCGACGGCATCGTCGGCTGGCGCGCCCGCCGGCATGCCGGCATCGTCGACGTCGACAAGCCGGATCACTACGACCCCGCCGATTTCTGGGAGCCGGTCACGGCGCGCCGCGGCGGCATCATCCTCAATCCCGACGATTTCTACATCCTCGCCACACGCGAGGCCGTTACCGTGCCGCCGAACTACGCGGCGGAGATGGTCGCCTACGACACGCTGGTCGGCGAATTCCGGGTGCACTACGCAGGCTTCTTCGACCCCGGTTTCGGCTGGAGCCCCGACGACCGCGACGTCGGCTCGCGCGGCGTCCTCGAAGTGCGCTCGCACGACGTCCCGTTCCTGCTGGAGCACGAACAGGTCATCGGCCGTCTGCGGTACGAACATTTGACCGCGCGCCCGGAAAAGATCTACGGCACCGGCATCGGCTCGCATTATCAGGGTCAGGGGCTGAAACTCGCCAAGCAGTTCCGCGCCGTTCCCTGACGCTCAGGGACCCGGCGCTGTCACGCGCGGCGCGAACCAGACCGGCGCATAGAGACAGACGAACAGCGCAAAAGCCGCCGTCCACGCCGCCGCCGCCACCCACAGGAACGACAGTGCGCCGCTGAATTCGAACAGGGTTCGAGCGAGCACCGCCAGCGTGACGAGCGCGTAGACGATGCATGTCCCCTGCCCCGCCGCGAGCGGGCGGCCGGTATGACCGAGGCTCGCGCGGGTGGCGACGGCGAGGATCATCTTTCCCATCGCGCCGATGGTCAGCAGGTGCAGCCCGACGCGTTCGCGAGACGCGGCGCACTCGATCGCGAGGCCCAGCACGAAGGTGCCGACCGCAATCCACAGATAGCCGAGATACAGGATCGCGATGAGCGGACCGCCCAGCACCCGCCAGCCGCGCCAGCGCAACAGGCGTATCAGGTGGAGGACGCCCACGAAGATCAGCAGCAGCCCGATCCCCGTCGCATCCGGCGCAACGGCCCAGTCGACCTTGCTGTCGTCGCGATAGAACCGCCGGTCCCGCTGACGTCCCGACAGGCACTCGCCCTCCCAGCGGTAGACGAGGCCCTCGTCCGCCAACGCTTCGCGGAACGGTTCGCGGTTGAATTACGGGTTGAAGCGCGACCACGGCTGGCCACGCACGTCAACGACCGTCTCGACGCCGTGCTTCTTCGCGAGCGCGGCGAAGTCCGCGACCGAATGGCGGGAATGTCCCAGAGTGTGGATGACGACCGTCAACCGTCGAACCTCGCCCGGACGGCGTCGGGCACCTCGATGGCACGGATGCCGCGCGCACTGTCGGGCGCCTTTACGACCATGATGCGCCGCTCGAAGCCTTCCAGCGCGAGCGCGCCGTCGGCCTGGGTAATCCGGTGCTTCACGACGAACGTCTTGCCCTCCCACGCATCGATCCAGCTCGTAATCGTCAATTCGGCGCCGAGCTTGCAGGCGTTGGAATATTTCGTCCCGGTCTCGAGCAGCGGCATGCCGTCTATGCCGAAGTCCCGCTCCAGTTCGGCGTAGGACAGACCATTCGCGGAAAACAGACGTTCGGTGCCCTGATCGAACCAGATGTAGAAGTTGGGATAGAACACGATGCCGGCGGCATCGCAGTGCGCCCACTCGACCCTGATCTCGCTCGCGAATTCCTTCACCGGCGTCCTCGCATTGGGGCTTGATGTTCCCCCGTTTTAGCTCATTTTGACGGCACCATGATTCGTATCGCGCCATACGGGAAGCTGCGCGGCGTCGACGCGCCGGGCATCCGCATCCGGGACCACTTCCGCGGTTCGCCGGAGAACTACGGCACGCCCATCTTCGGCATGGGTCCGATGCGCGTCCTCGCCGACACCGAGATCGCGCCGCGCTCGGGCTTCCCGATGCACGGCCACCGGAATTTCGAGATCGTCACCTATGTGTGCGAGGGAATGGTCGCACACGAGGACACGACCGGCGCAAAGGGCCTCCTCCGGATGGGAGACGTCCAGGCGATGACGACCGGCAGCGGCGTGCAGCATAGCGAGGCGAACCCCGGCGACGCCCGGACCCGCGTTTACCAGATGTGGTTCCATGCCGAGGAACCGGAGCTGCCGCCCGACTATACCGACCTCAACGGCCCGCCCGCCGCGCCGCCCGGCGAGTTCACGGTCTACGCGTCCGGCGCGCCGGGCGTGGACGGGCTGATTTCCATCCGCCAGGACGCGGCCGTCATGGGCGCCGAGCTGAAACGGGGCGAGTCGCTCCTGCGGCCGCTGGCGCCCGGGCGGCGGGCCTACGTGCTTGCGATCGACGGGCCGCTGGCAGTCAACGACTCCGGCGTGCCGCGGCGCGGCGGCGCGGAAATCGGCGGCGAGACCAGCATTCGCATCGCCGCCGCCGAGACGCCGTCGCGCGTTCTGCTGATCGACGTGGCGGAAGAATTTTCAGCCCCGTCGGGCTGACAGCGGCCTGCGTGGCCCTTTGCTTTTGCGGCGAAAGCCTTATGTTAGCGACTCGAAACACTGCCCGGAGAGCGTAGCCCGATGTTCATCCAGACCGAAGAAACCGCGAGCCCCGAAATCGTCCGCTTCATGCCCGGCCGCGAGGTCCTGCCCGCAGGCGCCTCGTTCTCGAGCGCCGGCGAAGCCGCGATCTCGCCGCTCGCGAACCGGATCTTCGGGCTCTCGGGCGTGGCGAAGGTTGCGCTCGGCGCGGACGACGTGCGCGTGACCAAGACGGGCGAGACGGAATGGCACATCCTGCGTCCGCAGGTTCTTGCCGCGATCATGGATCATTTCATGTCGGGCCTGCCGGTGATCGAGGGCGATCTGCCCGGCGCGGCGGATGATGAAGACATGGAAGAGCTTACCGGCCCCGCCGCCGAGATCCGCGAGATCGTCGATACGCGCATCCGCCCGGCCGCGAAGGACGGCGGCGGCGACGTCGTGTTCAAGGCGTTCAAGGACGGCATCGCGTACCTCCGGTTCGAGGGCCCGGCCTACAGCCTGATGCAGCCGATCAAGAACATGCTGGCGCACTACGTGCCCGAGGTGGACGACGTGCGCGACGCGATCGACCTCGAAGACCGCCCCGGTCTGCAGACCGAGGAAGGTAAGGCGATCCTCGACCTGCTCGATAACCACATCAATCCGCAGGTCGCGTCGCACGGCGGCCACATCTCGCTGATCGACGTGAAGGAGAACACCGCCTTCGTCCGCCTCGAAGGCGGCTGCCAAGGCTGCTCGGCATCGTCGGCGACCCTGCGCCAGGGCGTCGAGGTCGAGATCAAGAAGATCGTGCCGACGATCGCGCGCGTCGTCGACGTCACCGATCACTCGGCGGGCGTGAATCCCTACTACAACTGAGGAAGTTCGGAGCGCCTACAGCTCCAGCGTCCCCTCCGCGAAGAATTCCCCGATCGGGATGATCCGGTCGATGTAGCCCTGCTCGTGCGCATACCGCACGAAGGTCTCCACCGTGTGCCGGTTCTTCGGCACGCCTTGCGACCACGGCTCGGGCCCGTAATCGCGCTTCTCCTCCTCCACGATGAAGGCGGCGCCGGGAAGGCTCAGGCGCTTGGGGTCGACGTTGTAGTAATCGTCGACGAGCCGCTGTGCGTCGCGGAAGGCCGCCACCAGCCTGTCGGCGATCCACGGGGTGTCGCGCGCCGTCTTCTCGTGCATCACGACGAGGTGGGTGATCGGATAGATGCCGGTCTTGCGGAAGTAATTCACCTGCTCTGCCCGAGCGTCCGGGAAAAGCCGGCGGATCCCGGGATGGCCCGCCGCGTATTCGGCCGGCACCTCGGGGGTCATGATCGCATCGATCCCGCCGTTGAGCAGCAACTCGCCCGGCGTCGTCCCTTCCTTCACCGTGACGTCGATGCCGTCGGGGATGTTGAACCCGTTGATCTCGGTCTCGTTGGTGACCCAGTGCACGTCTTCCGGCGCGAGGTCGTAATGCTCGGCCAGCATGCCGCGCAGCCAGAGGTTCACGGTGTAGCGATAGGCGATGCTGCCCATCCGCTTGCCCTTGAGCTCTCGCGGGTGCGTGTAGGGATCCTCGGTGCGGCAGTACATGTAGCCGAGAACGGCCATCCTGAGCGGGAAGATCGGCAACGCCACGCACGGCTCGCCGCGGGCGCGGGCGGCGACGTACCACGACATCGACATCGCGGCGACGTCGAACGGCTCGTCGACAGGGCCGACGCAGCATTCGCGGATGTCGTCCGTGGTGCGGTCGAGCGCGGGCCCGGGCGCCGTCACGCGGCGGTCGATAAGCGGCCGGATGCGGTCGTAGTCAGCCATCGCGACCTTGAGGGTCAGCGCATCGGGATCGGATTTCGCGACGGGCTTGAGTTCGACAATGTCGTCCAGCGGCATGGCGTTTCCTCCTGCCAGATGAGACGTCTCCGCATCTTCGGAAAAACTCTAGGCCGGGTTTTCCGCGAAGTCCATCGTGCCGGTCGGCCGGCCCGCCCCGATTCTAACGCCCGGTAACGACGTCGAGGATCCGACCCGGGTCGTCGGGTTCGGCGTCACCGCGCCACGCCACATGCTGGTCGGGCCGGATCAGAGCCAACGGCCGCTCGTGAAGTTCCAGCAAGCCGGGCTCACTCACATCGACCGTCGTCAGCGGAATGCCGCGCTCGGCCGCGGCTTGCTCAAATCCCGCCACGGAAGGCGGGTTTTCGCCCATGCGCAAGAGCGTAAACCCGGGGCCGAAGCGGTCGTACAAGGACTCCTTGTCACCGATCCAGTAATGGGGGGCGCGTCCGCCCGGCGTCGCCGAAGGAACGTAGGCTTTCGGGTCGTCAGGCGGCGGCGTGGTACCGTCCCCCACGATAATGGCGGAGTCGTCGTATCGTGCGCCCAGCTGGATGCCGAGGCTTGCGAACTCTTCGCGGAAGGTGTCCACCTCCTTGGCAAAATCGGCACGCTCCGCCTCTCCCTCCGGACTGTCTTCCTCGATGTGCGGCGGAATTTTGAGAGCGGCGATCTGCTCGGCAAGCTTCCCGGACTCGGTGGTGTTGCGGACGCCGATCGGCTGGCGCTCGGCTTCGTAGCTGTCGAGAAGGCCTGGGCCTCCCCAGCCGTGGTGAACGGCGGCAAGCTTCCACGCCAGGTTCGCCGCGTCGTCGATACCGGTGTTGAAGCCGAACCCGCCCGACGGGGTGAACAGGTGAACGGAGTCGCCTGCCAGGAAAATCCGGCCGGACTGATAGTGATCCAGCACGAGCGCGAGGCCGGCCCACCACTCCTGAACGGAGATGATCTCCGCGTCGACATCAACACCGATCGTCGTGTGGAACAGGTCCCGGATGTCCATATCCTCGATGACAGCGTCCTTGTCGATATGGGCGAGGATGACGAATTCCCCCTCACAATCGAGAGAAATACAGTCGAAACGGCGGTCGGAATTGATCGTGAGAAAATGCCAGCCGCGAGGCATCGTCAGCACGTCGTATACCTTCGGCGCGCGAAGGTAGATGGACAGCATGCGCCCATCATAGAAACCCGTGCCCGACGACGAGCGGCCGCTGTATTTGAAGTCGAGCGTCCGGCGGATATTGCCGTTCCCGCCGTCGCACCCGATCATGTAGCCGGCCCGGACAACCTTGGTGTCGCCGCTCGAAATTTCCTCGATCTCGGCTTCGATATAGCCGTCCCGCTGCTGGAATTCGTTCATGCGCCAGCCGAACCGGATATCGGAACCGGCGTGTTGCTCCGCGTGCCGTCGCAATACCGGCTCGAGATAGAACTGATTGCAGCGATGAATGGGTTCCGGCGTCAGCGTCGTCGCCCCCCACGGCCCCGGATTGTCGATCTTCTGGTTGGTGCTGGGCATATCGATGCGACCCAGCTCGTATCCGTTGAACCGCGTCAGATAGACGATATCGGTGACATGATCCGGGGGAACGCCGATCTGGCGAAGTTCGGCAGCGACACCGAGGCGTCGCAAATGCTCCATCGAGCGCGCGTTGACGGTGCTGCCCTTCGGGTGCGTCGACGTCGTTTCCTTGGCATCGACCAGCAGGAACGGGACATCCTTCGCGCCGAGTTCGACTGCCAGATAAAGGCCGACGGTCCCGCCGCCGACGATCAGTACAGGGGTTTCAATGTCTGCCATAGCTCAGGATTTTAGAGAGTTCGATATCTGAAAGTTGCTCCACAGACTGGCCGCCCGATAACCGCCTTGTCAACGGGACCAAGGTTTTCGCAGGCGACGACCCGGTCTCAAATTCGAACATGCCGAATCTTTGGGGCTGACAACGTGCCTACGGGTGCGCATAGTTGTTTCCAACCAATAACTGCTGTCCTCAAAGGACGGCTCGATAGGCAGGCTCGTTATCTTAGAACGCATCGTTAAACTACTGGCTTTGGTCAGCGGAGCGACTCTGTTGGCGCTGATGTGCCTGATCGTCTACTCCGTCTTCATGCGCCGCGTGTTCAACGCGCCGCCGCTGGGCGTATACGACGCCGCGGAAGTGATGCTGATCCCCATCGTCGGGTTCTCGCTCGCCTATACCGGCCTTACCAAGGGGCACATCTTCGTCGATCTGCTATCGACCTTCGCGAAGCCGCGCATCGTTCAGCGAAGCGACGCCGTCATTTTGCTGATCTGCGGAGCGCTGATCGCCCTGCTGACCTGGCAATGCGTCCTTCTCGTCGTTCGGGCGATCGACTTGAACGAAGTCACGCAGATGATCGAGATCCCGTACTTCCCGTTCCTTGCGACCCTTACGCTGGGGTCCGCGATATATGCAATCGTGCTTCTCATTCAGGCCTGGAAGGCATTCCGAGGCATAGAGGACCCGCCCGCACATGAGTAACACGATGTTCGGCATCGTCGGGTTGGCAGCTCTGTTTACCCTGCTCGCATTCCGCATGCCGGTCGCGATCGCCATGGCGCTTGTCGGCGTCGTCGGCTTCGGTTTCATGAACGGGTGGGAACCGGCAGTTTCCATGCTGGCCGACGAAGCCTTCGTCATATCGAACAGCTACGAACTCATCGTCATCCCGCTGTTCATCCTGATGGGCAATTTCGCGTCGGTCTCGGGCATGAGCCGCGATCTCTATTATGCGGCATACAGCTGGTTCGGCCACTGGCGCGGCGGTCTGGCATCGGCCACCATCGCCGCCTGTGCCGGCTTTGCCGCCCTCTCCGGATCGTCCGTCGCGTCGGCCGTCACCATGGGTCGAGTCTCGCTTCCCGAGATGAAGCGCTACAACTACAACTCCAAACTCGCCACGGGCTGCATCGCGGCCGGCGGTACCCTCGGCATCCTGATTCCGCCGAGTACGGGCTTCATCATCTACGCCATCCTGACCGAGGAATCGATCGGCCGCCTGTTCCTGGCCGGCGTCGTCCCGGGCATCATGCTGGCGACGCTGTTCATCATCGCCATCTACATCCAGACCCGGATCAATCCGGAACTCGGACCGGCCGGCCCGAAGGCACCGGTGAAGCAGCGGATACAATCCATCGGCCAGTCCTCCGCCATGATTTTCATCGTTCTCGTCACCATCGGCGGCATATACGGCGGCGTCTTCACGCCGACCGAGGCAGCCGGCGTCGGCGCGATGCTCTCCCTTCTCCTCACCATTTTCCGCCGCCGCCTCACCAGGGAATCGCTGGCCGGAGTCCTGTATCAGACGATCCGGACCACGGGCCTCGTATTCCTCATTCTGATCGGCGCGCACGTTTTCAACCCCTTCCTGGCGCTGACCGAAATACCGTCAGATCTGGCTAGCCTTCTGACGGAACGGAATTTTTCCCCCATCACGGTGATGCTGATCCTGATGGCTGCCTACATCGTGCTTGGCTCGTTCCTCGAAGGGTTCGCCATGCTGGTGCTGACGCTTCCCATCGTGCATCCGCTCATTGTCGAGCTCGGGTTCGATCCGATCTGGTTCGGCGTTCTGATCGTCATCATCATCGAGATCGGACTGATCACGCCGCCTGTCGGCGTCAATGTGTTCGTCGTGAAGGGAATTGCCCCAGATGTTCCGCTGGGTCACATTTTCGCAGGGGTGATCCCGTTCTGGATCGCCATGATCGTCTGCATCCTGATTTTGATCGCTTTTCCGGAGATTGCGCTGTTCCTGCCCAATACCATGATCGAGTCGACCTAGACCGCAGTTCCGGAGGACACGAAAAGACAATAAGGCCCAAAAGGGCTCGGGAACGTTTCACGAAACCGACAACGTGAGGAGAGAGGAAACATGAGGACCATCACCAGAACCGTCGCATTGACGGCTTTCGCTGCCGGCGTCGCCGGCCTCGTCGGCGCATCGCCAGTATCGGCTGCCGATACCGTCGAATTGAAACTGGCTTCCTTCACGGGGCCGAAGCACGCGATGAACCGCGCCTTCTTCACCCCGTGGTTGGAAAAAGTCGATCAGGAGTCTAACGGCACCCTGAAGATCAAGATGTTCGTGGGCGGCAAGCTCGGCAAGGGCGGTCCGCGCCAGTTCAAGCGCGCCGTCGACGGCGTCGCCGATATCGCCTTCGGACTGCAGGGATTCACCTCCAGCCAGTTCCGCCGCACGACGCTGATCGAACTGCCGGGCATCGCCAAGGACGGCGTCCAGGCGACGCGCGCCTTGTGGAACGCCTACGAGGGGCATCTCGAGAAGGAGTACGGCGAAGTAAAACTCCTGTTCATGTGGACGGTGGACCGCCCGGTCATCATGACCAAAAACAAGCCGATCAAGACGATCGACGATCTGAAAGGGCTGAAAATCAGGACGCCGTCGCAGTTCCAGGCGAAACTCCTGCAATCGCTCGGCGCTTCGCCGATCCCGATGCCCATCACCAAGGTCTACAACGCGCTGTCCCGCGGCCTGCTGGACGGCGTGCTGACCTCCACGACGACGTTGACCGGCTTCAAACTGAAAGAAGTCACCAAATATTTCGCGGACGGGCTTCCGTGGGGCCGTTCGCCCATGTTCCTGGTGATGAACAAGAACTCCTACAACGGTCTGTCCGCCGCGCATAAGGCGGTCATCGACAAGACGACGGGGCCCAAGAACAGCGAGATGGGCGCGGCGGTCTACGACAAGGAAAGCCTCGACGGGTTCCAACTGATCAAGGACTCCCCGAACCACGAGCTGCACAGGTTCTCGGATGCCGAAATCGAGAAGGGCACGGCCCTCCTCATGAAGGCCGGCGAGGAAATCATGGCCGAGGTGACCGCTCAGGGCATCGACGCCAAGACGATCGTCATGAAAATGAACGCGGCCAAATGAGCCGCACAGTTCGGTAATACAGTCTGGAGGCGCCGGATTTCCGGCGCCTCTTTTTTTGAGCTGCCTTCCGAATCGAGAATGCGGCCTAAGCCGCCCTGATCTTCCCGACGATCATATCCGGCGTCACCGGCGCGCCGGAAATCTCGACCTCGAACGGCGACAGCGCGTCCTCGATCGCCGCGGCGATGGCCGCCGCCGACGGAATGGTGCCGCCCTCGCCCGCGCCCTTCACGCCGAGCGGATTGATCGGCGTCGGCGATTCCACGTGAACGACGTCGACATTCGGCGTTTCCGGCGCCGACGGCAGCAAATATTCGGCGAACGTCGCCGAGACCGGATTGGCGTTGTCGTCGTAATGCATCCATTCGAGCAGCGAATTGCCGACGCCGTGCGCCACTGCGCCCTGCACCTGCCCGTCGACGACGAACGGATTGATCAGCGTGCCGGAGTCATGCGCCATCGCGTAATTCAGGATTTCGACGTGGCCGGTCTCTATATCTACTTCGACCTCCACCACCGCGGTGCCGTTGCAGTAGGACGATTGCGAGGGAGAGAAATAGTGCGTCGCCTCCAGCCCCGGCTCGACGCCGCCGGGCAGCGAGAAGCCCGGCATGCCCTGAACGGCCCGCGCGATTTCCGCGAGACCAACCGACTGGTCCGTGCCCTTCACGACGACGCGGCCGTCCTCGATGTCGAGGTCCTCCTCTGCCGCCTCAAGCAGGTGCGAGGCGACCTTGATCGCCTTCTCGCGCACCTCGTTGGCGGCAAGATGGACGGACGAGCCCGCGTTGACGGCGATGCGGCTCGCGAACGTGCCGACACCCGACGCGATCGTGCCCGTATCGCCCGTCTGGACGTCGACCTCCGAGATATCGACGCCAAACTTGTCGGCGCAGACCTGCGCCAGCGTCGTCCAGTGCCCCTGCCCGGAATCGCCGCCGCCGGTATAGACGCAGATGCGGCCCGACGGCTGGACCCGCACGGTGGCGCCCTCGAACGGGCCGAGGCCGGTTCCTTCGACATAGTTGGCGATCCCGATGCCGATATTGCGTCCCTCGGCGCGAGCCGCTTCCTGGCGGGCGCGGAAACCGTCGTAATCGCCGATGCGCAGCGCTTCGGCCTGGCACTTCGGATAGTCGCCGGAATCGTAGGTCATCGGCTTGCCGTCGCGGAAGATCAGGCCCAGCGAGTAGGGCATCTCCTCGGTCGGGATCAGGTTGCGACGGCGGATCTCGGCGCGGTCCATGCCGAGCTTTTCCGCCGCCCGGTCCATCAGGCGCTCCATCGCGAAAACCGCCTGCGGCCGGCCTGCGCCGCGCACCGGCGTCACCGCAACCTTGTTCGTGAGCGCGACCCGGGTCTCCAGCTTGTACGCCGGCAGAACGTAGGGACCCGGCACCGTCGTCGCCGAGATGTATGGCGAGATGATGCCCCACGGCATATAGGCGCCGGTGTCGTGGATCATGCGCCCGCGCACGCCGCGCAGCTTGCCGTCTGCGTCGACCGCAATTTCCATGTCCCAGTACTGGTCGCGTTCCATGTTGGTCGCGAGAAAATTCTCGCGCCGGTCCTCGATCCATTTGACAGGACGGCCGAGCTCCTTGGCGACGACCGGGATCAGCGCCTCCTCGACGTAGTAGACCGTCTTCGGCCCGAAGCCGCCGCCGACGTCGGGCGCGATCACGCGTACCCGGTCGGATTCCCAGCCCAGCATGTCGACGACGTTCTGTTTCACGAGGAACGGCGACTGCGTCGCCGACCAGATGGTGACCATGTCACGCAGCTCGTCGTATTCGGCGACGACGGCGCGGTTCTCGATCGCGAACCCGCCGCCGCGATGGATCCAGAACTCCTCGCGGTGGACGAGATGCGCGCCCGAGAACGCTGCGTCGAGATCGCCGTAGCCGACGGTGTACTTGGCGCCTTCGTTGTTCGGCGAGCCCGCGTGGCACAGCGGCGCGCCTTCGGCGAGCGCTTCCTTCGCATCGGACGCGCCGGGCAGGATCTCGTAGTCGACCTCGACCAGCGTCGCCGCGTCCTCGGCCGCGTAGCGCGACTCGGCGACGACCAACGCAATCGGCTCGCCCGCAAAGCAGACCTCGCGGTCTTCCAGCAGGCGCTGCTGGAACGGCTGCGAAATGGCAGGGTTCGGCACCTGAAAGGGGACCGTCTGGTCCCGGAGGTGGGTGGGTAAGTCCTGTGCCGTGTAGACCGCGACGACGCCCGAATGTGCCAGCGCCGCGCTCTTGTCGATGGCGCGTATTTTTGCATGGCTGTGCGGGCTGCGGACGAACGCCGCTTCCAGCATGCCGTGCAGATGGAAATCGTCGGTGTAGCTGCCGCGCCCTGTCAGAAGCCGCGGGTCTTCCAGCCGCGGCACCCTGGCGCCGAACATCTTTGCGCCCATAGGCTCAGTCTCCGGACTGGGCCTGGAGTCTCTTGGCGGCGTCGAGCGCCGCGTTGACGATGCCCTGATAGCCGGTGCAGCGGCAAAGGTTTCCGCTGATCGCCTCGCGGACCTCGCGTTCGGTCGGATCGGGGTTGTCGCGCAGGAATTCGAGCAGCGTCGTCAGCATGCCCGGCGTGCAGAACCCGCACTGCAGGCCGTGATTGTCCTGGAACGCCTGCTGCAGCGGATGCAGCTCGTCTTCGTTGGGCGCGATGCCCTCGATCGTCGTGATCTCGTGACCGTTCGCCTGGACGGCGAGCATCAGGCACGACCGCGCGGTGATACCGTCGAGCAGGATCGTACAGGCGCCGCAGACGCCGTGCTCGCAGCCGACATGGGTGCCGGTCAGCAGCAGCTCGTGGCGCAGGAAATCGGCGAGCGTCAGGCGGGTTTCGACCTCGCGCTCGTAGCTCTGTCCGTTGACGGTGACGGAAACGGTTCTGCGGTCGCTCATCTCAGGTTCATCTCCGTTCCGTTGGCGGCGCGGGAAAACGCCTTGCCGAGCGCGCGGCGCGTCAGCACCGCGGCAAGATGCTGCCGGTACCAGGCCGGCGCGTAGACGTCTTCCATCGCGTCGATCTCGCGGCACTTCTCCGCGATCTCGGTAAACAGCTCGGCGGAGCCCGTCTCGCCCGTGAGCGCGTCCTCGACCGCCGTTACCCGCAGCGGCGACGGGCCGACGCCGCCGACCGTCACGCTGGCGCGTTCGATCCGGCCGCCCGCGCCGACGTCGAGCAGAACCGCCGACGACGCCATTGCGAAATCGCCGTGACGGCGCGCGAACTCGACGAACCCGTAGCCGTGCCCCTCGGGCCACAGCGGCACGCGGATGCCGGTCACCATCTCGTCGAGGTCGAAGGACGGCGTCATGTAGGCCATCGGGAAATCCGCCATCGCGATCTCGCGGCTGCCGCCCTTCTTGCGGACGGTGACGGTCGCATCCTGCGCCATCGACACGCTCGGCAGTTCAGCCGACGGGTCGAGATGCGAGAGCGAGCCGCCATAGGTGCCGCGGTTGCGGGTCTGGCGGTGGCCGACATTGAGGATCGCCTCCTTCATCAGCGGGCAGCGGCGCGCGACGAGCTCCGAGAACTCGATATCGCGCTGGCGCGTCATGCCGCCGAAGACAAGCGCGTCGCCGTCCTCGCGGATGTAGGAAAGTTCCTCGATCAGGTTGATGTCGATGACGTCGTCAGGCAGCACGAAGCGCATGTTCAGCATCGGCATTAGCGACTGGCCGCCCGCGAGGATCTTGGCGTTGTCCTTTTCGGCGAGCAGGCCGACCGCGTCGTCGATTGAGCGCGGGTCGTGATAGGTAAAGGGAGGCGGTTTCATATCAGACCGAGAACATATGGATGGAACAGGCGCCGTGATCGAAGCCGGAGATGCCGCCGCCGGTGCAGTGGGTCAGCCCGACCTTGGCGCCCTCGACCTGGCGGCTGCCCGCCTCGCCGCGCAAGTGGCGCACGACCTCGACGATCTGGGCGACGCCGGTGGCGCCGATCGGATGGCCCTTCGACAACAGCCCGCCCGACGGATTGACCGGAATGCGGCCGCCGACGGAGGTCTCGCCGTCTTCCAGCAGCTTCGCCGCTTCGCCCTTGCCGCAGAAGCCGAGCGCTTCGTAGTACAGCAGTTCGGCGATAGTGAAGGCGTCGTGGACCTCGGCGAGATCGATGTCTTCCGGGCCGATGCCGGCCTCTTCGTATGCCTGTTTTGCGCCGCGGACGGTGATCTCCGGCGTGGTCATGTCGCGGAAGCCCGTCATGTAGCGACCGGAGTTCACTTCGGAACCTTTCACCTTCACCTGCTTGCCGCCGAGGTGGCGCGCCTTTTCGGGCGAGCAGATGATGACGGCCGCCGCGCCATCGCCGGACGGGCAGCAATGAAGCAGCGTGAACGGCTCCGCGATCTTGCGGGCGTTCATCACCTCTTCGAGCGTCACCTCGTTCTGGAATTGCGCTTCCGGGTTCTTGGCGCCGTGCTTGTGCGCCTTCACCGCGACCGAGGCGAGCTGTTCCTCCGTGAGGCCGTACTCGTGCATGTAGCGCCGCGCCCGCATCCCGTAGAGCGCCGGCATGACGAGCCCGTGGGTAACTTCAAAATCCTCGTCCTCGAGCGGCAGGGTGCCGCCGCCGAATTTGGTGAGCTTCTCGACTCCTAGGACGAGCACGCAGTCGTACACGCCCGCGCCGACGGCGATGTAGGCCTGCCGGAACGCGGTCGACGACGACGAGCAGGCGTTCTCGACGTTGGTGATGGGGAGACCGGTGATGCCGAGCTGCTTGAGGACCCGCTGGCCGGACATCATGCCGCCGAGGCCGGAGCCGCAATAGGCCGCCTCGATATCTCGCTTCTCGATACCGGCATCCTGGATCGCCGCCTTGACCGCCGGCCAGCCGATTTCGGCGAGCGTCTTGTCCCGGTACTTGGCGAACGGAACCATGCCGGCGCCCATGACGAATACGTCGCGCATCGCTCTCTCCTCAGCCCTTCGCCGGCGTAAACGCGTAGCTCTCGACCGGCTCGCCGTCAGCCTCGCCGAGTACCGCCGTCATCAGGCTAACGCCCATATCCATCGTCATCGCATCCGGGTCCGCCTCGACAATATGCGCAAAGACCCGCACGCCTTCGGGCAGATCGACGTACCCGGCGATATAGGGCACATGCCAGTTCTTCGGCGCCACGTGCACCACCGACCAGGAATACAGCGTGCCCTCGGTCGACAGCTCCGTCTCGGAGACGTTTTCGGACATGCATTCGGGGCACACATGCACGGGCGGGAAAACCTTGGTGCCGCAGTCGCGGCATTCGGTCCCGATCAGCCGCGCCGCCCCGTCGGCAGCGCGGCGCACCGCCTCGCCCGCCAGAAACGGATGTTCTTCTAAGTCCTGGGCGGTTTCCGCCATAAGTCCGATCCTCTCCCTGTAACGATTTTGTATCAACGGGCCGATGGCCCGGCAAGCGTCACCACATCGCGCCGCCGCCGTCGACGACGATCGTCTGGCCGGTGACGAAATCGCTCTCGCCGGACGCAAGGAATATACAGGCGCCGATCAGATCCTCCGGATCCTGGAGACGCTTGAGGGACCGGCCCGCGAGCTTCGCGGCGGGTCCGCCGTCGCGCCAGTCGGTCCGCGCCTTGACGTTTTCGCTCATCGTCGAGCCGGGCGCGATGGCGTTGACGCGGATACCGGCATCTCCCAGTTCCTTCGCCATCGCCCGTGTCATCCCGAACACCGCGCCCTTCGAGGCGTCGTAATGCAGATAGAACGGCAGGCCCGCGAAGATGCGGCTGGTCGAGATGTTGATGATCTTGCCGTAGCCCTGCTCGCGCATCGCCGGAACCGCCGCCTTCGTGCACAGGAACGTTCCGCCGACATTCACCTTCAGGACGCGGTCGAAAAGCTCGGGAGAGATCTCGTCGATGGAAGCCCGATCGAGAGTGCCGAAGATCGCGGCGTTATTGACCAGCACGTCGATCCGCCCGAAACGCTCCACCGTCTGCGCGACCAGCGCCTGGCAGGCATCCCAGTCGGAGACGTCGCACAAAATAGCGGCCGCTTCGCCGCCCGCTGCGTTGATCTCCTCGGCAACGCCCGCGGCATCGTCGATATCCGAGACCACGATCTTCGCGCCTTCTTCGGCAAGCGCCCGCGCATAGGTTGCGCCGATCCCCTGCGCCGCGCCGGTTACGACGCAGACGCGGCCATCCACCCGTCCGGGCATTTTCGGTCTCCCCGTCCCGATTGTTTCTACCGCGGATTTTGAGGCGCGGCCCGGCCGGCCGTCAACGCCCGGCAACGAATAGCGCCATGCGCTCGACGGCGTCCGCCCAGTTGTCTTCCCGCGTCCGCCCGCTCGCCTTGCGCGGCTTCAGATCGTGATCCCCGTCGGGCAGGAATGTGACCTCGATCGATGTCGACAGCGCATAGCTCTCGACCTCGTCGCGCCGGCCGAACGGGTCGCGCTCGCCCTGCAGGATCAGCGCCGGCGTCTTCAACGCCTCCAGATGTTCCGTCCGCAGTAGATCCGGCTTTCCGGGCGGATGGAACGGGTAGCCGAGGCAGACGAGCCCGGCGACGCCCGTCTCGTCCGCGATCATCGAGGCGATGCGTCCGCCCATCGACTTGCCGGCAACGACGAGCCTGTCGGTTCCCAGTTCCGCAGCGACCGCCGAATAGAAGTCGAGCAGCACGGGCGCGCGGTCGGGCGGCCGTTTCCTGCCGTCTTCCCGGCGCTTCGCCATGTAGGGAAATTCGAACCGCGCGACGCGGATACCGCGCGCGCCCAGTGCCTCGGCGAAATACGCCATGAAGTCCGAGTCCATCGGCGCGCCGGCGCCATGCGCCAGCGCCACGGTGATGCGGGCATCGTCTGGACCGTCGAAGAGAAACGCTGTCATCGGGAGACGATCCACCCGCGAGGAGGAACTTCGGAACTGGTTTCTGTGGCCTTCGCGCGGGCAACGAGCGCCACCACGACACCCACGATCGCGATGAGAAGCAGCCGCCGGAGGACCATCGCCTAGTTTCCGGGCCGCCGCCGCACCATCACCTGATCGCGCGAGTTGAGGACGACCGCGCCGTCCTGGTTGATCACCTCGAACGTCCACGTGACGAGGCCGCGGTCGGGTTTGGAACGGGACCCGCGCTTGTCGACGCATTCCTGGCGGATCGACAGCTCGTCGCCGGGCCGGACGGGCCGAAGAAAATTCTGCTCCTCGATACGCGCCGCGCCGATCAGCGCCTTGTTGCGCTCGATGCTCATGATCATGCGCTGCTTGAGCGCGATCGTGAGAACGCCCGACGAGATCATGCTGTCGTGCGGCGTCTCGCGGCCGCCGGCATCACTGGTGTGCATCGGAAGCGGGTCGTAACGGCGGGCAAAAGCGAGGATTTCCTCCGCCGTGACGGTGATGGGGCCGGCCCTCCGCACGTCGCCGACCTCGATATCCTCGAAGAAATGCTCGACGACCGGGCCGGGCTCGACGTCCTTGATGTCCTGGGTCATGGGCGCGGCATAACGGACGCCGCGCCCCCGCGCAACAGCGGCGATTCCCCTCAGAGGACGGTCAGCATCTCTCCGACCAGCGGATGGCGCACGACGTCGGACTTTTCGAGCCGCACGACCTCGACGTTGGGAAGCGGCTCGAGCCGATCCGCGATATCGGCGAGCCCGGACAATTCCGGCAGCAGATCGGTCTGCTCCGGATCGCCGGTCACCACCATCGTCGCACTCCAACCGAGCCGCGTGAGAAGCATCTTGAGCTGCGCGTAGGTGCAGTTCTGCGCCTCGTCGATCACGACGAACGACCGGCTAAGGGTCCTGCCGCGCATGAAACCGACGGGCGCGATCTCGATCCCGCCGTTCGACATCAATGCGCGAAGGCGTTTGCCCCCCAGTCGATCCAGTAGCGCGTCGTATAAAGGCTGCATGTAAGGCGCGACCTTGTCGTTCACCTCGCCCGGCAGGAAACCGATGCTCTCGCCCGCCTCCACGGCCGGCCGCGACAGGACGATACGTTCGACCTCGTTCGCCTCGAGCGCCTCTACTGCCGCAGCGATCGCCAAATAGGTCTTGCCGGTTCCAGCCGGTCCCAGCGCGAGAACCATCTGCGACGACTGCAACGCCGCCATCAGCCTCGCCTGGTTGGGGCTCTTGGGCTGGATATTCCGGATATAGCGCTTACCGCTCCGGCTGTCGTCCAGCGGATCCCAGTTGTTCCCCGAAATCGTGCATACGTTGCTTTCGTAGGCGCCCGAACGAGCGGCGCGCGCGGATCTCTTGCCCATGAAGGTCCTTTTGGTTTGCGGTGAAAAGACACGCCGCGGGAGCCACCGGCCCCAAACGACGAACGCCTCCCGAAGGGAGGCGTGCCAAGGTGCGTGAGTATCTCGAAGCAGGCTGCGTTACCTGGAGGGGCGCATTCGCCGCCTCTGCGAACGGTATTGGTTCCGACCGCGACAATATTCACCTATGCCGTACACTTGCGTTACTCACGGTATTAACCCTAGCGCGCAAATTTACTGTTGTCACCGAATAATTATCGATGTCACGAAATATTCACATAGAGGAAGAAAAATGAGCGTAAAGGGTCCACGCCTCTTGTGGCCGGCGCAGCCTTTGACGGATGTTAATCCGCAGATAGGCGAATCGGCGACGCGTTTCCGAATTAGCGCGTCCCGTACACTGCCGTCTGGGACCGTTCGGACCTGTCGTCCCCGTTGTCGCTCGCCGTCGCGGCCGCCGTCATGACCGCGATCACCGCAATGATCAGATAGAACCGCGTCATGATTTTCCCCCGATCCTGGCGGCAAGACGCGTCCGCCGCCGTCCAGACCAGTATCCGGACCGTATGGTTAACCAAGGGTTAAGACTTAAGACGCCTAGTGGATTTACGAATGACCGGGTGGTAACAGGACATATGGAAGAGCAGCGCAAGGCAGCCTCGGAAAAGGGCTGGGTCAAAGTCGTATCGGACTACGGGCCGCTGGTCGTCTTTTTCATCGCCTACAAGCTATGGGACCTATACGTCGCCACCGCCGCGCTTATGGGCGCGACGGTGGTCGCGCTCGCCCTGTCGCTGGCGATCAACCGGCGCGTTCCGCTGATGCCGATGATCACAGCGGGCATCGTCGGCGTGTTCGGGGCGCTGACGCTGATTTTCAACGACGACACCTTCATCAAGATGAAGCCGACGATCGTTCAGGCGCTGATCGCCGCCATTTTGCTGGGCGGGCTGGTTTTCGGCCGCGCCCTGCTCAAACCCGTCATGGGCACGGCCTGGCCGATGACCGATCCCGGCTGGCGGATCCTGACCCGGAATTTCGGATTTTTCTTCCTCGCCATGGCGGTCGCCAACGAACTGGTCTGGCGCACCCAGACCGAGGATTTCTGGGTCAATTTCAAGGTATTCGGAATCATGGCACTGACGCTGGCGTTCAGCATGACGCAGATACCGGTTCTCAACAGATACCGGATCGACGACGAAGGCCAGGACGCCTGACGCGCAGACGCCGGAACCGGCTTTTCGGACTTAGCTGTGCGGACCGGGTTTCCGCAAGTAAACGCCTTTTACGCCGCGCCGATGCGCGGTTTCTCCCCGGTGTGACCAAAAGACCGATCGAGTACCCTCGTCGAGTCTTCCGCCAGGTCGATGCAATCCGTGATCTTCTGGAGGATCTGGATATTATTGGCGAGCACGTGGCGCGCTTCGGGGCGTGTGTCGGCCGAGATCAGACCCGCCCGCTTGATGATGTCCTGACGGATAATCGAGAGAATGTCCTCGAGCTTGTAGCCGTCCGGATTTTCTTCGGTCGCTAGGAAGTGCGTCATGGCGCTTTTCCCGTTGTAAACGCTTCGAAAAGTATCCTCTTCCTGCGTTAACGGTCTGTGAACGCCGGCAAGGGACCGATTCTCTTGACGCTTTGAGGCGTTTGCCGGGTTCATGATACATAAGGCCATTGCCCGCTTGCCCCGTCGCAATCAGCGTGGTCGCCGTAAGAATGCGCTTTTCCCTGCCCTGACGCCTCTCCTTCTCGCGTTCGCGACGATGTCGTTTCTGACCGTGGTCTCGCCGGCCCGGGCGGCGGTGGCGCCGGATATCCAGGCGCGGCTGGCCCAGATCGCCCAGAACTGGCGCGACACCGACGCCCGCCAGCGGGAATTGAGCCGCATGTCCGGCGATACTCATATGAGTTCGATGGCAAACGCCATGAACCGGCGGAACTCGGCCACGATGATGTCGCTGACCGTGATGGAGGCGATGGCCCGCAATCCCGCCGACGCGCGCGATATCGTCTCGGCAGCCCTTAACGCGGCTCCCGAACTGGCCCCCGAGATAAAAGCCGGCCTGATAACGGCATTTCCGGGCCATACCGCGATGATCGCGGGCGCCGGCCAGCAACGCCCCGCCGTTACCGCCCCCGGCCCGGCCGCGCCGACAATCGCGCGCGCACCGCAAAGGTCGGATCGGGACCCGCGCGATCCCCTCGAGGGCTTCAACCGGGCGATGTTCGGCGTAAACAACTTCCTCGACATCGTGCTTCTGGAGCCGGTCTCGCGCGTCTACCGCTTCATCATGCCGGAGACCCTGCGTCACATCGCGCGGAACTTCTTCGAGAATTTCGGGGAACCCGTGGTCGCGATAAACAACCTCCTGCAGGGCGACCTCGACAATGCCGGCGTTTCGCTCGGCAGGTTCGCCGTCAATTCGACCGCCGGGATTCTCGGATTCTTCGAGGTGGCGGAGCGAATCGACCTGCCCGAGCATCCCGCCGATTTCGGCCAGACCCTGCATAGCTACGGCGTCGGCGACGGCAGCTACCTCGTCC
>JAYPTI010000016.1:0-31210 GCA_038133505.1 Alphaproteobacteria bacterium | reverse complement strand
GGGCGCCGTCTTCAACCAGCCCTGCTTCACCGCATGCGCGAACATCTGCCGCAGTACCGTGTTCTCCCTGTTCAGCGTCTGTGGCACTGGCGCTCGCTCAGACTTGCCCCGCCTGTAGCTGAGGTAAGCTTCTATCTCGCGTGAACCTATGCTGCTGATGTCCCGCACACCGCTGAAGTGCGGCAGGAAGTGTCGTTGCACAGTCTCGCTGTGATACCTCCACCTCGCTTCGTGCCTGATGCTGGCGAGATAGATGTCCGCAAGCTTCTGGAAGCTCACGCCCCGCCTCAGCCCGTCATCGCCGCGTCTGTAGTCATAGTAGAACTCCAGCGCACGACGCTTCGCGTCATCAAGTTCTCTACACTTGGTGCTGGCTCTCACCGTCTCAGCGTTCAGGCGAAAATAAAGTTGCCAGTAAGGCGACGCCGCGGACTGCTTCACATACAGTCCCTGAATCACCTCTACGGTAGACGATTTTGCAAACCTGCCCATGCGCGAAGTTTGCAAAAACTTTGCAAAACTGTCGACCAGAAACGCAGAAAACTGCGGCTGGCGAATTACCAAAATACAGGGCTAAAAACCAGCGCCGCCGCAACATATTGCGGCTAACGCACTGATTTTACTGGAAGGAAATGGTGGGCGCGGCTGGGATTGAACCAGCGACCCCTACGATGTCAACGTAGTGCTCTCCCGCTGAGCTACGCGCCCGTCCCGTTAAGGGCGGAGCGTTTTATCGCCTCTTTCGCGGAAGTGCAAGTGCGCCGGCGCCTGTTTTGCGCCTGTCGCGCGACGCGGGTCCTCCCGGCGCGTCTGACGGGTCAGGCGGCCTGTTCCTGGAGGATGCGATCGACCTCGTCGACGAGGTCGCGGAGGTGGAACGGCTTGGACAGGATCTTCGCGTTGCGGTTCGCGCCTGTCTTCTGGGCGTTGAGCGCGACGGCCGCGAAGCCGGTGATGAACAGCACCTTGATCTGCGGCAGGTGCGCGGTCGCCCGCTGGGCAAGCTCGATACCGTCGATGCCGGGCATCACGATATCGGCAAGCAGGAGGTCGTAGTCGCGCAGCTCCAGCGCGGCGAGCGCCTCGACGCCGTCTTCGCAGGACGTCACCATATGGCCCGCCTTGCCGAGCGCCTTCGAAAGGAATGTCCGGAGGGACGAATCTTCCTCCGCCAGCAGAATACTCGCCATCTCAAGCCCGTTCTTGCGGCCCGTCGGGAGGTTGTCGCCCCCTCGGGCCGTATTTCGCGCCCGGCACTGCCGCCGGCCACCCTTCCACTATTCCTAACGGCCGCCCCTTAGGAAAGGGTAAACATTCGGCCGCCCGGGAAATTCCTGTGCATAAGGCGCCCAAGCCGCCGGAGACCGGGGCCTCCGGACGGTCCGGCGGGAGCGGCACCGAAGCGCCGGGCGGCGGATGACTTCTGTCTCCGATTGGTCTAAATCAGGCGTATGTCCAGTTCCGAGACCGGCGGCGCTCCTCCCGCCCAGCCCTTCGACATTCGCGCGCCGGCCGTCCAGACCGTGCCGCTCGTCTTCGCGTCGCCGCACAGCGGCTGCGACTACCCGGCCGATTTCGTGGCCAATTCGCGGCTCAATCCGCTGGCGCTGCGCCGGTCGGAAGACAGTTTCGTGGACGATCTGTTCGCGGCCGCGCCGGCCTTCGGCGCGCCGATCCTGCGCGCCCTGTTCCCGCGCGCCTTCATCGACGTCAACCGGGAGCCGTTCGAGCTCGACCCCGCCATGTTCTCGGACAAGCTGCCCGACTACGTGAACACCGAATCGAGCCGCGTCGCCGCCGGCCTCGGCACCATCGCCAAGGTCGTCTCCGGCGGCCAGGAGATTTACCGCCACCGGCTGCGTTTCGACGACGCCGCCAAGCGGATCGACCGGTATTACCGGCCCTATCACCGTGCGCTCGAGGGCCTGATCGAGGAAACCCGGTCCCGCTTCGGCTATTGCGTCGTGGTCGACTGCCATTCGATGCCGTCGATCGGCGGCCCGCTGGACCCGGACGCCGGGCGCGGCCGCGCCGACTTCGTGGTCGGCGACTGCTTCGGCAGCGCCTGCGCGCCCTATATAACCGATGCGATCGAACACCATCTCGGCGCGCTCGGCTACGTCGTGGTCCGCAACAAGCCGTTCGCGGGCGGGTTCACGACACGGCATTACGGCAACCCGCGCAAGGGCGTGCATACCGTCCAGATCGAGATGAACCGCATTCTCTACATGGACGAGATGCGGATCGAGAAGAACAGCAACTTCGATCGCATGGCGGCGCAGATGACGGACATCATCGAAACGCTCGCCCGGCTCACCGCGCAGGACCTCGCCGCGGAGTAGCGGGAGGTGGGCGCCGTCACAGACTCCGGCAGGGCATTCGCGATCCGCGACGCGACCGTCGACGATATCCCCGCGATCACCGCGATGTACGAAACATACGTGCGCTCGAGCGTCGCCACCTTCGAGGAGGTGCCGCCGGACGTGACGGAAATTCGCGCGCGGTTCGACCGCGTCCGCGGCCTCGGCCTGCCGTGGATCGTCGCCGAGGGAACCGACGGCACGATCGTCGGATACGCCTATGCGGCGCCGTTCCGCGACCGGTCGGCCTACCGATACGTCGTCGAGGATTCGATCTACGTGGCCTCCGACCGCATCCGGGAAGGAATCGGCTCCGCGCTGCTGGGCGATCTCATCGAACGCTGCACGGCGCTCGGCAAACGGCAGATGATCGCCGTCGTCGGCGGCTCCCAGACGGTGGGCTCGATCGGCCTGCATGGGCGGCTCGGTTTCCGGGTCGCGGGCGTGTTGCCGTCGTTCGGCTTCAAGTTCGGCGACTGGGCGGATACGGTCCTGATGACCCGCTCGCTGGGCGACGGCGACGCGACGACACCCGATACGACGCCGACCCCCTGAATTTTTGCATCGCAACAAAGTCGTCCCGACGAAGCCGCGGCCCACGCCGCCGCCGAAACGATCCGCTAATTTATTGATTTAAAAGAAAAAAAGCCGCTTCGAAGAGCGGCCTAAGTTTGATAGGGAGGAAACGTCCAAGAAGGGTGAGGAACACAGATCGCTTGGACAACCAACCTGTGTTGCAGAGCAATATATTGTTGGTAGGCGAATGGATCAAGAAAAAAGTCGCCAAATTTAATGACTTTTATACGCTGCCGGACGCAATGATCGTTCGAGCGCTGATTAAGCGATGTGCAATGCACAATGATTCGTCAGACCGGCATGGATCTTGCAGTCCGATACCCCATGAGAATTCGGCGACATTTGGGGCTCGCAGCCCTCCTTATCGGTGTGCTGACGACGCTTCGGCCGCCGGCCGCCCTTGCCGACACCGGAAATAACCTTTTGAATTCAGCCGTTTGCCGGCAGGCAATCGAGGATGCCGAAGAAGGCCGCCGGCTGCCGTTCGGTATTCTGCAGGCGATTTCCCTTGCCGAATCGGGCCGCTGGAACAAGGAAACCCGGGAAAAATATGCCTGGCCGTGGACGGTGACCGCGCATGGCGAGGGAAAATTCTATCCGACCCGGGCCGCCGCGATCGCCGCCGTGAAACGGCTGAAGGCGGACGGCGTGCGGAACATCGACGTCGGCTGCATGCAGATAAACCTCTATTACCATCCGGAGGCGTTCGACAGCCTGGAGGAGGCGTTCGATCCCGCCGCCAACAGCCTGTATGCGGCGGAACTGCTGTCCCGGCTGCGCAAGGCCCATCGGTCGCTTACCCGCGCGGTCGCCTACTATCATTCCTCCACGCGCGAACGAAACCTGCCCTACAAGCGCAAGGTGATGCGTCTGTGGAGCGAGGAGCGCCGGCGCCACTACGAGGAAGCGCGCAAGCGCGCCCGCGAACGCTGGCAGATCGGAATTCGCAGAAACGGCCAGTAGCGCGGGCCGGAGCCGCGAAACCAAATCAGGCGTAAGTCACGTCCGCCTGCATGGCGAGCGCGCCCTCGCCGGTCATCGCCCACAGCGTGCAGGTGCCGTCGGCGTCGCCCGGCGCGCCGTGAACGGTGAAATCCATCGTGTCGTAGACCGGCGAGATCGCGCGCAGCGTGAATTCCTTCATCTGCGCTTCCGGCAGTTCGCGCCGGAACAGGTCGAGCATCATGGTCATCGTCAGCGGACCGTGGACCAGCAGGCCGGGATAGCCCTCGACGTCGCGCACGTAGTCGATGTCGTAATGGATGCGGTGGCTGTTCATTGTCAGCGCCGAATAGCGGAACAGCAGCACCGTCGACGGGTGGATCGTCCGGCTCCACGCCGCTTCGGCGGGCGCCGGGCGGGGCGCGGGCGGCGGCGCGTTGGGATCGGCCTCCTCGCGGAAGACCTGCGTGCGTTTTTCGGTGGTGGTCAGGCGTCCGTCCTCGCCGAAAAACTCCTCGGTCAGGGTGACGAAGCAGAGCTTGCCGGACTTGCCGTCCTTTTCGGCGATGTCCGAGATCGTCATCACCTTCTTCACCTTTTCGCCGATGCGGAGCGGGCTGTCGAAGGTCATGGTCGAGCCGGCCCACATGCGCCGCGGCAGGTCGATCGGCGGCATGAAGTGGCCCTTCGCCTGATGACCGTCGCGGCCGGTCGCGTCGAGGCGCACGATCTCCGGGAAATAGAAATAGTGCCAGGCGGGCGGCAGCGCATCGCCGGGTTGGAAGCGCGCGTCGTCGCGGTCGAGCGTCGCCGTAAAGTAATCCGCCTGGAAGGGCGCAACGATGCTCTCGGTGATCTCCTGCTTGCCGATATAGTCCGCGAATGCCGTCATGACCCGAATTCCTCCTTTATCGCGGCGGTATGCGCGCCGACCTCCGGGATCGCCCCGAGATCGCGTCTGCCATTGTTGATGAGCGCCGGCGGCGCCACGAGTTCGACCGGTCCCGTCGGCGAGCCGACCGTGACGCGCCGGAGCGCCGGGTGGGTCGACAGGCCGGAGACGTCGTTGATCTCGCCGAACGCGATCTGCGCCGCCCGCAGCCGGGCGATAAGCTCGTCGCGCGGCGTGGCGCCGAACACCCTGTTGATGACGGCGTCGAACTCGGGCCGGTGGGCGCAGCGCGCCTCGTTGCTCTCGAAGCGGGGGTCCTTCGGCAGATCCGCATCGAGGAGGACGTCGGCGCAGAGGCGCGCGAACTCCCGCTCGTTCTGGATGGCTATCAGGATCTGCCCGCCGTCCATCGTGTCGTAGGCGCCGTAGGGATGGATCGACGGGTGATTGAGCCCTACGCGCGGCATGATCTTCTCGCCGTAGTCGAAATGCATCAGCGGCACCGTCATCCAGTCGGCCATGCCGGCGAACAGCGACGTCTTGATCGACGCGCCCTCGCCGGTGGCGTCGCGGGCGATCAGCGCCTCGAGCACCGCCATGTAGGAATACATGCCGCAGCCGACGTCGCAGACCGACACGCCGACGCGCCCCGGCCCTTCGGGCCGGCCGGTGACCGAACTCAGGCCCGACTCGGCCTGGACCAGCAGGTCGTAGGCCTTCATGTCGGCGTACTCGCCCTCCTCGCCGTAGCCGGAGATGTCGACGGTAATCAGGCGCGGATTGCGTTTGCGCAGCTCGTCCGAGCCGAAGCCCGCGCGCGCCGCCGCGCTCGGCGCGAGGTTCTGGATGAACACGTCGGCCGTGTCGATGATCCGGTGCAGGAGCGCCGCGTCGTCCGGGTCCTTGATGTTAGCGACCAGCGATTCCTTGCCGCGGTTGAGCCACACGAAATACGCGCTTTCGCCGTGGACGACGGAATCGTACTTGCGCGCGAAATCGCCCTCGGCCCGCTCGACCTTGATCACCCGCGCGCCGGCGTCGGCCAGCCGCGACGCGCAGTAGGGCGCGGCGACGGCCTGTTCCATGGAGACGACGAGGATGCCGTCGAGCGGCTTCAGGGCGTCACGCATTCGCCCCCTCCCTAGCCCTCCCCCTCCGGGAGAGGGGACTTAGTCGTGCCGCACGCAAACCTCTGATCCCCTCTCCCTTCAGGGGGAGGGTTAGGGAGGGGGTGAGGCAACAGAGCGAGACCATCAATAAGACCGCGGCAGGCCCAGCACGTGCTCGCCGACGAAGGACAGCACGAGGTTGTTGGAGATCGGCGCGATGCGGTAGAGGCGCGTCTCGCGGAACTTGCGCTCGACGTCGTATTCCTCGGCGAAGGCGAAGCCGCCGTGCGTCTGCATGCACATGTCGGCCGCCTTCCACGACGCCTCCGAGGCGAGATACTTCGCCATGTTCGCTTCCGCGCCGCACGGCTCGCCCGCCTCGAACTTGCGCGCCGCCTCGGCGACCATCAGCGCCGCCGCCTCGGTCTGCATGTAGGCCTCGGCGATCGGGAACTGGATCCCCTGGTTCTGGCCGATCGCGCGGCCGAACACGTTGCGGTCGTTGGCGTAGTCGGTCGCCTTCTGGATGAACCAGCGCGCGTCGCCGATGCATTCGGATGCGATCAGGATACGCTCCGCGTTCATTCCGTCGAGGATGTAGCGGAAGCCCTTGCCTTCCTCGCCGACGAGCGAGTCCGCGGGAATCTTCAGATCGTCGAAGAACACCTCGGTCGTCGCGTGGTTGATCATCGTGCGGATCGGCTTGATGTCGAGCCCGTTGCCGAGCGCCTCGCGCATGTCGACGATGAACACCGACAGCCCGTCGGTGCGCTTCTCGACCTGGTCCCGCGGCGTGGTGCGCGCGAGCAGCAGCATCAGGTCCGAATGTTCGGCGCGCGACGTCCAGATCTTCTGGCCGTTGACGACATAGCCGGCATTGCCGTCCTTCACCGCCGTCGTGCGCAGGCTGAGCGTGTCGGTGCCGCTGGTCGGCTCCGTTACCCCAAATGCCTGCATGCGCAGCTCGCCGGTCGCGATCTTGGGCAGGTATTCCTGCTTCTGCTGCTCGGTGCCGTGACGCAGCACGGTGCCCATCGTGTACATCTGGGCATGGCAGGCGCCGCCGTTGCAGCCGGATTTCTGGATCTCCTCCATGATCACCGACGCGGCCGTGATGCCGAGGCCGGAACCGCCGTATTCCTCGGGGATCAGGACGGAGAGATAGCCTGCCTCGGTCAGCGCCCGGACGAACTCGGTCGGGTACGCGCGCTCGGCGTCGAGCTTGCGCCAGTATTCGCCGGGATACTGGGCGCAGAGCTTCTGAACCTGTTCCCGGATATCAGCATATTCATCGGTCATGACGGCTGCCTTGATAGAGCACGAAGGGAATTTTACACATATGTAAAACAAGGATGCGGCGTTGGCAAATGGCGCTGCCATGCGCATCGCGCAACGTCCTATGTTATAGAAATACCATCATAGACGGAGGCCGCCGACCATGCCGATCATCAACCGCATCGCCGAGTTTCAGGACGAAATGACCGGGTGGCGGCGTCATATCCACGCCCATCCCGAGACCGCGTTCGAGGAGCACCAGACGTCGGACTACGTCGCGCTGCGGCTCCACGATTTCGGCATCAAGGTCCATCGCGGGCTCGCCAGGACGGGCGTCGTCGGCACGCTCGAGGGCGCAAAGGGCCCCGGACCGGCGATTGCGCTGAGAGCGGACATGGACGCCCTCGACGTCTTTGAGAAGAACGAGGTCGACTACGTCTCCACCAACCAGGGCAAGATGCACGCCTGCGGCCATGACGGGCACACGACGATGCTGCTCGGCGCCGCCAAGTATCTCGCCGAGACGAAGAACTTCGCCGGCACCGTCCATTTCATCTTCCAGCCGGCCGAGGAGAACGAGGGCGGCGGGCGCGTGATGATCGAGGACGGGCTGTTCGAGAAGTTTCCGGTCGAGTCCGTCTACGGCCTCCACAACATGCCGGGCATCCCGGCGGGTGAGTTCGCGATCCGTCCCGGCCCGATCATGGCCTCGTTCGACATCTTCGAACTGACCTTGACCGGCAACGGCACCCATGCCGCGACGCCGCATCTGGGCCGCGACGCGGTGGTCGCGGGCGCGCAGCTCGTCTCGGCGCTGCAGTCGATCGTCAGCCGCAGCGTCAACCCGTTCGACGCGGCCGTCGTCACCGTCACCCAGATGCACGCCGGCGACACGTGGAACGTCATCCCCGAGGAGGTCGTCATCCGCGGCACCGCGCGCGCTTTCACGCCCGAGACGCAGGACCATATCGAGGCAGAGATCAGCCGGATCACGGAGGGCATCTGCGCCGCCTTCGCGGTCACCCCCGAGATCCGCTACGAGCGCCGCTACCCGCCGACCATCAACGACGCGGGCGAGACCGACGTCACCGCCGCCGTCGCCCGCAAGGTCGCGGGCGAGGCCAACGTCCATCTCGACAAGGACCCGATGATGGGCGCCGAGGACTTCGCCTTCATGCTCAACGAGAAGCCGGGCGCCTACATGTGGATCGGCAACGGCCCCCGCGAGGGCGGCTGCATGCTCCACAACCCGCATTACGACTTCAACGACGAGATCCTGCCGCTGGGCGCGAGCTACTGGGCGACCCTGGTGGAGACGCGGTTGGGGGGCTAGGCGCTACCCCGCCGCCACCTCCGCATGAAACCGTAACAGCTCCGGCAGGGTCGCCGGGTCGCGGCGGCCGAAGCCGCACTCGGTGGCGATGGCGAAGTCTTCAAGATAATTGCGGGCGGTCGCGATGCGCCGCCGCGTCCCCTCGACGCCGTCGGTGTAGTGGACGAGGCCGAGGCTGATCTCGGTTTCGGGGCGGAGCTTCAGGTCCTTCAGCGGTTCGAAATAGGCGTCGTCGGTGCGGCCGCGCGGGACGGGCATGTGGATCAGCTCGATCGTGCGCGCGATATTCGCCGACACGATGTTCGAGATCGCGACCATGTCTCCCGTATCGGTCGGCTCGATCGAGTGGCGGTGGTTGTTGTCGCCGTAGCACAGGTGATAGAGCAGCTCGACGCCGGGCGGCACGTGGTCGCCGAGATTGACGAGCTGGCCGGCGAAGGTCGCGCGCATCTCGTCCTTGGTCGCGCCGTAGCGTGTCGGCTCGCCGCGTTCCAGGTGGAAGAAGACGGCCGACGCCGTGTCGAACTGCATCGCGAGCTGATCGTGCGGGACGGCGGCGGCGATGCGGTCGATCTCGCGCTTGAGACCCTCGTCGAACAGCGCCTCGACGACCGGCTGATCCGCGTCGGCGACGAAGCCGCGGATCGGCGAATGGCCGGGCGCGAAATCGACCTGGAAACGGCAGTCCGCGGGCACCGCGCCCTCGTCCTTGAGGCGCTTGAAAATCTCCCACGACGCGATGGCGTAGTCGGCATAGAGCAGGTTGCCGAGCTCGATGTCGGCCGGGTTCACGCCGTCCCTGATCCGGTAGCGCTGCATCGGCACGGCGGTCTCGTGCAGCCGGAACTGGTCGTCGACGCGCTCGAAGGCGGGATTTTCCGAAAACACCGGCTCGAGAAAGAAGATCCAGCGCAGCCGCTCGCCGGTCTCGCCGTCCGGCAGGCGCTTCACGTAGGGCCCGAGCGTCTCGCCCAGCGTGCGGAAGACGGTCTCTGCATCCGGCAGCGGCACGCTGCCGACGATATGGACGTCATGCGCGGTCATGGTTTCCTCCCCGGTCTCGGCGCTTGGGGCGCGATCAGTTGACGTGAACGCCCCGCATGTTCTCGGCCCGGTCGAGCTTGATGACGACGGCGTAGCCTTCCTCGGCGCCGTCATGGTTGATCTCGCGCTCCTGCAGCATGGTGCGGATCTTGTCGCGGAACTCGCCGCGCTCGTGGATCTCCGCGGTACCGTAGAAGCGCAGGATGCCGCCCGGATGCTCGAACTCGCCGTTCTCGTAGATCGCCTTGTTGGAATACATCACGACGACCTTCGGGTTCGCCCGAAGATTGTCGAGCGACGACTTCTTCGCGCGCTCCCAGTAGGCCAGGTGCTCGTCGTCGAGTACGATCATGCTGCCCTTGGGGCTGATGTTCGGCCCGTCCGGGCCGATCGTGCCCAGCATGCAAACGCAGTGGTCCTTGTGCGCGTTGAAGATCAGATCCTTGATCCGCTGACTGAAAGCCATTCCGCGTTCCCTCGCCTGCTGTTTTTCGTCCCTGGCCAATTGGTAGCCGAAATTGTCCCGGGAACGCAGGAGAATCTTGCGGGACGGTTGCCTGCCGACCGGAAAGAAAAGCGGCGGCCCATGCGGGCCGCCGTCCTTCTACGGTATCCGACGCAGATCAGACCAAACAGCGCCGGCGCATCCAACCGAGGGCGACCAGACCGAGACCGAGAACAGCCACCGCTGCCGGTTCGGGAACGGTCGTAACGGCGATCTGGACGAAGGTCGTTTCGAACCCGGCGCCGAAATTGTTCGTGTCGAACACGACGCTGTTCCCGGTGAAGCTCACCGAGGGAGGACCGGCAATACCCGAGAAATTGTGGCTGACGATCGTCGCATCGATAATCGATCCGCGGCCGCCGATCCAGGACATATTCGACAGTTCGAATACATCGCTGAAGCCAGCTGTCGAAATTGCCAGCCGGGTACCGACGATATCGACGAGGACCGTACCCGTCCCCGAGTCGTTAATGTCGACGACCCAGGAAAATATCGATGTCGGATCAAGTACCGAGAATTCGGCCCCGGCCGATACCGTATTGATATAAGGCCTGTCGGCCACGGTGGTACCGGGATTCAGCGTAAAGGTGACCTCGTCGAGAATCGGAGCCGCGCTCACACTCTGGAATGCCGCGCTCAACGAAACGGCCAGAAAAGCCGCGATGCCGACTTGCGTGAAGGATTTGAGAATTTTGTGCATGGTGCCCCTGCCTTTGTTTTGCTTACTTTCAACGGATCATCCCGTAAAAGTCTCTATGCAATCTGCGTGCCAATTCATAGTATTTATATTTTTCAAATGTTTAATGGTGAAATCAATAACAGTGATGCCAAAATATGTAAGATAAATTTACAAATAATCGGGTCGGCCCTTCTACGAAACGGGGAAATCACGCCCCGAGCGTTCACCCCCGTGACGCTTTCCTACAGGCAGGTTTACTACAGAACGATTCCTGACCGGCATAGAGGCTGTTGCCCGCACGGCGCACCGCTTCGCATTGACTCCCTGCCCTCCGTTTCGGACATTCCCGTCTTCAACAGGGAGAGTTCCGAATGGCGACCGATGTCTTTGCCGGCGTGCGGCTGGCGCGCACCCCCGTATACGGCACCAAGGGAATGGTGGTGTCCGGCCACTCGCTGGCCTCGACGGCGGGGCTGCGCACCCTCGACCGCGGCGGCTCGCTCGTCGATGCGATGATCTCGACGTCGGCGACGCTGTCGGTCGTCCTGCAGCAGGCGACCTCGATCGGCGGCGACGCGTTCTTCCTCTATCACGACGCCAAGGCGGGCAAGACCATCGGCCTCAACGCTACCGGCCACGCGCCGGACGGCGCGACCGACGAATACTACAAGGACGGCATCCCGGACCGCGGGCCGAACGCGGTCAGCGTGCCCGGCATGGTGCGCGGCTGGGAACGGCTGCACGAAAAATACGGCAAGCTGCCGTGGGACGAGCTGTTCGACGACGCCATCGATGCGGCAGAGGCGCATCCCGCCTCGCGCGTCATGACGGCAGGGCTCGATTTGTTCCGCACCGACGTGATGGCCGATCCCGCCTGCCGCGCGCTTTACTACGACAAGGACGGCAACCGGATGCGGGCCGGCGACATCCTGCGCCAGCCGGCGCTCGCCGAGTCGCTCCGCAAGATCCGGGACGGCAGGAGCGCAGCGTACTACGAGGGCGACATCGCGAAATCCATCGGCGAATACGCACGCGCCAACGGCGGGCTTCTCGGCCCCGAGCAATTCGCGGGCTACGAGCCCGAATGGGTCGAGCCGCTGTCGACCGACTATCGCGGCCATACGGTTCAGGTAATGCCGCCGAACTCCTACGGCATGCTGATGTTGCTTCAGCTGAACGGGCTCTCCGCCCTGACGACCGAGCAGCTCGCCGACAACGACACGGACAGGCTCGACTACCTGATCCGCGCCATGCAGGGCGCCTTCACGCTCGGCCAGCCCTATATCTCGGACCCGCGCGTCGTCGACATCCCGGTCGACCGGTTGCTGGGAGCCGAGACGACGGCGCAGCTCCAGGACTGCGTGGTGAACGGCACCGATCCGAAGACGTTCGAGAACAAGGGCGGCACGTCATGCATCGTCATCGCCGACGGCGAGGGCAACGCGATGTCGGTCGTCCAGTCGGTCTTCCACGTGTTCGGCAGCGCCTTCATGGACCCCGGCACCGGCATCCTGATGAACAACCGGATGACGGGCTTCCGCGTCGATCCGAACGATCCGCGCAACGTCGCGCCGCGCAAGCGCCCCTCGCACACGCTGAACCCGGTGATGGTGCTCAAGGGCGGCAAGCCGAAATACCTGATGACGACGCCCGGCGGGCCCGGCCAGACGCTGTCGATGGTGCAGGTGCTGACCAACCTCGTCGACCGGGGCATGGAGCTGACCAGCGCCATCGAATACCCCCGCTGGTCGGTCGGCCTCGACGGGAGTTTCATGCTGGAAGACGGCTACTCCGAGGAGATCGCCAACGAGCTCGCCCGCCGCGGGCACACGGTGAAGCACGGCTCGGGCGCCTCCTATTTCGGCTCCGCCAAGACCATCGAGATTCTCGACAACGGCGTGCTGACGGGCGCGGCCGACACGCGGCGCGAGGCGTCCGCGGTGGGGCGGTAAATACAGCAGCATGCCCGAACTCCACGCCGACCTGATCGTCATCAACGGCAAGATCGTCACGGTCGACGGCTCGAACCGCATCGCCGAAGCCTTGGCCTGCCGCGGCGAGCGGATCGTCGCGGTAGGCTCGGCGGCGAACGTCGGCGCGCTTGCGGGCCCGGAGACCCGGACCATCGATGCGGGCGGCAGGGCCGTCATCCCCGGCCTGTTCGACGGCCACGCGCACATGGACCGCGAGGGGCTGAAGGACGTCTTTCCGTCGCTCGAAGGCTGCGCGTCGGTCCGCGACGTGCTCGACCGCATCGAGGCGCTGGCGAAGGACGCGGCGCCGGGCGAGTGGATCGTCACCATGCCGGTGGGCGATCCGCCCTACTACTGGAACGTTCCGGGGTGCCTGAAGGAGGGCCGGTTTCCGACCCGGCACGAGCTCGACGAGGCGGCGCCGGACAACCCCGTCTATATCCGCCCGATCTGGGGCTTCTGGCGGCACCAGATCCCGCTGGAATCGGTCGCGAATTCGCGCGCGCTCGAACTTGCAGGCATCACGAAGGACACACAGCCGCCGACCGATACGGTCGTCTTCGAAAAGGACGACGGGGGCGAGCTGACCGGCCTCATTCGCGAGAAGACCTTCATGCCTGTCGCCGAGCTCGGCTACTTCAAGGCCGCGCCGCGCTTCACCGCTGACGACCGCGTGGACGGGCTGAAGCGCGCGATGCGCATCTACAATTCGACCGGCACCACAAGCGTCTTCGAGGAACACGGCGCCGCGCAGGAGCTTATAGCCGCCTATCAGGCCGTTCACGCCGCGGGTGCCGACACGGTACGCGCGCATCTCGTCTTCAGCCCCGCCTGGGGCGGCGCGCAGGGCATCGAGTACGCGACCGTGCTGGAGAACTGGACGGCATGGATCGGCCGCCGCGGCCTCGGCGACAACCGGCTCCGCGTCGGCGGCATGTACACCGACGCCGCCGTCGACATCGACGCGGCGTTCCGCGCGACCGCCGCGCCCTATACCGGCTGGTCCGGCTTCAACTACGATTACGGCATCCCGCAGAACCGGCTCGCCGAATTCATGATGGAGGCCGCGCGCAACGACATCCGCATCGCCGTGATCGGCCCGAAATTCCTCGACGTGTTCGAGCAGGTGAACCGCGAAGTGCCGATCGCCGACAAGCGCTGGTGCATCGGCCATCTCGACGTGATGAACGAGGACCAGATCAGGCGCGCCGCCGATCTCGGCGTCGTCATGACGACCCACACCAACCGCTACATCTACAAGCACGGCCACATCCTGCGCGAGGAGCTGGGCGCGGACCGACTGGACGACATCGTGCCGCTGCGCCGCCTGCTCGATGCGGGCGTCAATATCGGACTCGCGACCGACAACGTGCCGACGACGCTGTTCTATCCGATCTGGCACACGGTCTCGCGCTGGAACATGTTCTCCGAAGACCGCATCGCACCGAACCAGGCGCTCTCGCGCGAGGAAGCGCTCCGCTGCGCGACGATGGGCGGCGCGTATCTCACCTTCGAGGAAAACGAGAAGGGCTCGATCGAGGACGGAAAGCTGGCCGACATGGCGGTGCTGTCGGCCGATCCGCTGACCTGCGCCGAGGAAGATCTGAAGGACATCGTCGCGGAGACGACGATCGTCGGCGGCAAGGTCGTCTACGAACGCGTCGCATCGTGAAAATCGAACCATGAAGATCTCCGAGCTCGACACGCCGGTCCTGATGCTCGACGCCGACGCCCTCGGACGCAACATCGCGCGCATGAGGGACATGACCGAGGCGGCGGGCATTTCCTATCGTCCGCATTCGAAGACGCACAAATCGTCCGTCATCGCCCGGATGCAGCTCGAAGCCGGCGCCGTCGGCGTCTGCTGCGCCAAGCTCGGCGAGGCGGAAGTGATGGGCGCGGCGGGCATCGGCAACATCCTGATCACTACGCCGGTCGTCGGCGACAGCAAGATCGGCCGCCTGCTGCATCTCGCGAACCAGGTGCCGGTCGCCGTCGTCGCCGACAATGCGGCGAACGTGGACGCGCTCGGCAACATGGCGCAGACGGCGGGTCGGCAGCTCGAGGTTCTCGTCGAAGCCGACGTCGGCCAGGGCCGGTGCGGCGTGCAAACGCCGGACGAGGCGGCGGCGCTGGCGAAGCAGATCGGGGACAACGCCTGGCTGCGGTTCGGCGGCATCCAGGGCTACCAGGGCAAGATCCAGATGGTGACCGACGCGGCCGAGCGGGAAGCCGAGACCGGGGCGGGCCTCGACCGGCTGGATGCGTTCGTCGCCGCGGTGGAAGCGGCCGGCGTGCGCGTTCCCCTCAAGACCGGCGGCGGCACGGGCACGTCGCCCTTCGACATGGCCCGCGGGACGCTGACGGAGCTTCAGACCGGCTCCTACGTGTTCATGGATTCGCGCTACGGCGGGATCGGCTGGCCCGGCGCCAATTCGCCGCCGTTCGAGCAATCGCTTCACATCCTGACGACGGTGGTCAGCACGCCCACGGCCGACCGCGCCGTCTGCGACGCAGGCCTGAAATCGGCGAGCAGCGATCACGGCCCGCCAGCGGTCGCGGACCTGGACGGCGTCGTCTTCGAGTACGGCGGCGACGAGCACGGCATCCTGCGCGCCGCGGACGGCGGTGACGTGCGGTGGACGGTCGGCGACAAGCTCAAGCTGGTGCCGAGCCATTGCGACACCACGGTCAATCTCTACGACCAGTACATCGTCGTGCAGGGCGACGAGGTCGTCGACGTATGGCCCATCGAAGGCCGCGGAAAGACGCAATAGGGCGCTTCGGCAGCCCCGGCCTCGCTCAATCGAACAGGAGCGACGGGTACCAGATCACCGCGATGACGCGGTCGAACATCAGATACAGGAACAGCCAGCCGCCCACGGCGTAGCCGAGGGCGACCTTCCAGCCGTGACCGCCGCGCAACAGCAGATAGGCGGCCATCATCAGCGGCAGCGCGACGAGCTGGCCGGCGATCAGCGTCGCGACGACGATGCCGGCGATCCAGAGCAGGAAGAAGACCGCCCCGCCCCACCCGTCGTTCTCGCCGGCTGCGACGTCCGGCCGGTCGCCGCGCCTTAGCGCCGAAACGTCGCGGGCAAGGGCAAACGCGGTCAGGGCGAGCGCGGGAACGGCGGCGACCAGCGGCAGCATCGCGACGGAGCGCGGCCATGCCGTCGCAATCCAGATCGCCGCGACGAGAACGGCGAACAGAACGGCGTCGGTAACGACGGCGGCCCGCGGATCCGAAAACGCCCCCTCGCCCATGATCTTCACCGCTTCGCCGTCGGGGCCGGCGACCGCCGGCCGGCGGCGTTCCTGCACCTGCCGCCAGACGGTGTAGCCGACGACGAGGGCCGTCACGACAACGAGAACCAAACTCACTGGCCGCCCGAGGAAGCCGAAGCCGTCGTAGGAACGCAGCGAGATCGACAGGGCGTTCTCCATGATCGGACCGAGGATGAAGCCGAGCACCAGCGGCGGTCGCGGCCAGCCGGAGAACTGCATGGCGATGCCGACCGCGCCGATCGCGAGCAGCAGGTACCAGTCGCCGATATTGTTGCCGCTCATCCACGCGCCCATGAAGACGAACAGCACCACGGCCGGGACGATCAGGTGCCCGCTGATAAAGGTCGCCCGGGCGATCTGCTTGGCCCAGATCATGAGAAGAAGCGCGCCCACGACATTGGCGACGATCAGCGTCGCGACCATCGAGAAGGTCACGTCCAGTTTTGCCGTGAGCATCTCCGGACCGGGCGTCATGCCCTGGATCAGGAAGGCGCCGAGCAGGATCGCCATGGGGGCGCTGCCCGGAATCCCGAAGGCAACGGTGGGAACCAGTGCGCCTCCTTTCATGGCGTTGTTCGCGGTTTCCGGCGCGATGACGCCACGCACGTCGCCAGAGCCGAAGCCGCTCTTGTCGCGCGCGCTCTGCACCGCGTGCCCGTAGGCGACCCAGTCGACGATCGCGCCGCCCAGACCCGGCAGCATGCCGATATAGACGCCGATCACGGTGCTGCGCAGAACCAGCCACTTGTGGACGAGCGCATCGCGGGCGCCCCTAAGGACGCCGTCGGAGGTGTCGTCGCGCGGCACCCGCGAAATCGACGTGCCGCGATGCGACAGGTCGAACAGCGCCGGTACCGCGAACAGGCCCAGCACGAGCGGTATCAGCGGCAGCCCGTCGAGCAGATAGGTGACGCCGAAGAAATAGCGCGGGATGGCGACCTGATCGGCGTAGCCGATGGTGGACAGGAGCAGGCCGAACAGGGCGGCCGCGATGCCTTTGAGGATGGAATTTCCGGACAGCGCGCCGACCATGGTCAGCCCGAGCACGCCGAGCATGAAATATTCGGGCGACGCAAACGACAGGATCAACGGGCGAACGAGCGGAATCGACGCCGCGAGCACCAGCGCGCCGAGAACGCCGCCAATGGCGGAAACCGTGAACGCCGCGCCGAGCGCGCGCGCCGCTTCGCCGCGCATCGCCATCGGGTAACCGTCGAGGATCGTCGCCTGGCTCGCCGCCGTGCCCGGAATGCCGAGCAGAACCGACGCGATCGTGTCGCTCGTGGTCGTGACGGCGTACATCCCGAGCAGAAACGCGAAGGCGGAGATCGGCTCCATACCGAACGTGAACGGCAGAAGGATCGCCATGCCGACGAGCCCTGACAGGCCCGGTACGGCGCCGAAATACAGGCCGAGTGCGATTCCCAGGCCCAGATAGCCGATCGCCGGCCACTGGAACAGCAGAACGAAACCCGACAGCAGGGCGTCGAACATCGGTGCGCGCTCTTACGCGGAAAAAGGGACGGACGGGACCGGGTACCGACGGTGCAACGGCGCCGTCGTCCCGGTCCCGGTCGGGATCACTTGCTCAGCTTCGCGATGTAGTCGTTGAACAACGCCGCAAGCGCGGGATCGATCTTGCTCAAACCGGCGATCCTCTTTTCGCCCGCGTCGCCGACGATCAGGGACGGCCTGTTCTTCACCCGCTTCTCGTACTCGGTGAGGAATTCCTCGTCCTTCCACATCGACTGGAATGCGGTACGAAGCGCGGCCACCGACTCGTCGGGCGCGCCCGGCGCCGCGAAAGCGGTGCGGAACATCGCCATGAAGGAATCGACGATCTTGCGAAGCGCATCGTATTTCGGGCCGGACGGCGCCGAGCCCTTGTGCTTCTGATAGTATTCCTCGAACGTCGGAATGTCGGAGAGCGCGGCCGCGCGGCTGATCTTGCCGCTTTCATCGGGCGCAACGAGCTGGAAGACAGGCACGACGTCCTTGCCCATCGTCGGAATGATGGAGCCTTTCCAGCCGGGCAGCGAGCTGTTGGCGACTTGGCATTCGCCCTTGAGCACGGCTGCTTCCACCGCCTTCAGCCCGCGATATCCGGGAACCGGCTTGTGGTCGATGCCGAGCATTTCGAGCGCGAGCACCTGCTGGATCGTATTCGTGTTGCGCGCGTTCAGGGAACAGCCCTTGAAACCCTTCGCCTTCATCAGGTCGTCGCCGCTGGAGAGACCGGGTGCCGTATCCTTTCGCGCATACAGCACCACCGGATTTGCGATTCCCGCGACGAAACGGAACTTGTCGTAACCGACGCGGAGGCCGGGATCGCCGATCATTCCGGCGAGCACGTTCCAGGTGAAGAAGCCGAACGTCATGCCGTCGGGCTTGGCGATTTCGCCGAGATTGTTGCTGGCGATCATTCCGCCGCCGCCCGGAAGGTTCTTGACGATGATCGTCGGGTTGCCGGGAATGTGCTTCGGCAGATGACGGGCGACGATACGCCCCTCGATGTCGGTCGGGCCGCCGGCGCCGTAGTTGATCAGCATCGTCACCCGCTTGCCCTTGTAGAACTGCGCGTCGGCACTCGTCCCGGCGAGCATGCCGAAGGCGGCGACGCCCACGGCAAGGGCCATTGCAACACGTTTCATAGTTCCCCTCCCTCGAATGAACAGAATGAACGCGGATTTCCGCCCCTACATATGCGGTTACTGCTGCTTCTTGATTATTCTTTCCCGGCCGGTCCCCGCCGCGAGCGGCGGCGGGGAACGAACGCCGTTATTTTTTGGATTTGTCTTCGATCTGCGTGCCTTTCGTGAAAGGCTCGAAGGTCGGCTGGTAGCTCTTCTCGTCGAGGAACTGGCGAAGGCCGGTGTTGTATGAATCCTCCGTGTCGCCGACACGGATCGCCTGGCCCTTCTCCGCGAGGTAATCGTAGGACTGATCGAAATCCATCGTCCGGACCTGACGGACCGCCTGCTTGGTTGCGCGCAGCACGCGCGGGCTTTTCGCCATCAGTTTCTCGGCGAGCTCCGTCACCTTGGCTTCGAGCTGGTCTTCCGGCACCGAGAAATTGATCAGGCCGATCCGCTCCGCTTCCTTGCCGTCGAACGCCTCGCCCAGCGCCGCGTAGTACATCGCGTGGCGGGGCAGCAGCGCATCGGCAACGACCTTGGCGACCAGCGCGCCGGGGAGAATGCCCCAGTTGACCTCCGACAGGGAGAAGGTCGCGTTGTCGGCGGCCACGGCGAAATCGGTCCCCAGAAGCTGCATGAAGGCGCCGCCGACGCAGTAACCCTGAACCATGGCAATGGTCGGCTTGTCGTAATTGTACAGCAATTCCCAGCGCCAGCGGTTCGCCGCGCGCTGGGAGCGCTTGCGCCCGATCGGGTTGTTCTCGTTCTCGCGGAAGAACATCTTCAGGTCCTGGCCGGCGGAGAAGTTGCCGCCGGCGCCGGCGATCACGACGCATTTCGTGTCGGGGTCGACTTCCAGCTCTTCGAGCGTCTGCAGCATTTCGTTATGCAGCTGCGGGCTCATCGCGTTCCGCTTCTCGGGCCGGTTCATATAGACCCAGGAAATTCCGTCTCGCTTCTCCACCTTAACGCATTCGAGCTGCGCCATCTGTCATCCCTCCCTTTCCCCTGTCGGGGTTGGTTAATCCCGGAAAATGATGGACGAAGCCCCTGGGGGAGTCAAAGCGCCCGGCGGCAATTCCGAAAAAAAACGGCGGCCCGATCGGCCGCCGCTTTTGTCGCCGCATCGAGCGCAGAATGAAAATTCCGGCAGCTCGTGCACAGGGAGTAGACGCTCACTAAATCATTGAAACGTCACTGAAAGATTAAGCTCGTCAGCCGCCGTATTCCCGCAGCACGTGGCGCGCCAGCGCCATCTTGAGGATTTCGGTCGGTCCCTCGGTGATCACGAAGCTGCGCTGGTCGCGCCACATCCGCTCGATCGGAAGGTCGGTCGTCAGGCCGAGCCCGCCGTGGATCTGCATGCACTTGTCGGCCGCTTCGAACGATTTCGTGTCGCCGAAATATTTGACCATGTAGGACTCGTAACGGATGTCGCCGCCGGCATCGTGCTTCGCCGCCGCCGCGTAGACCATCAGCCGCAGCATGTGGAGATCCGCGTACGAGTCGACCAGCATCCACTGCACGGACTGGCGCTCCGCCAGCTTGCGGCCGAACGTCTCGCGCTGCTTGGCGTAGGACGCGCCGAGCTCCAGGCAGCGCTCGATCACGCCGATGCCGCGCGCGCCGTGGCGGATGCGCCCGGCGCTGATCCAGTTCTGGGCGAACTTGAAGCCTTCGCCCTCCTCCCCGATCCTGTTCTCCACCGGGACGCGCACGTCTTCGAAAGCGATCTCCCACGGCCGGTCGTGCATCATGGTTTCCTGCTGACGAAGCAGCTTCACGCCGGGCGCCTTCATGTCGACGAGAAAGGCCGATATGCCGCCGCGAGACCCCTTTTCGCGGTCGGTCGCCGCGATGACCTGCGCGAAGTCGGCATCGCCCGCGGCGGTAATGAACCGCTTCACCCCGTTGATGACGTAGTGATCGCCGTCGCGCACTGCGGTGGTCCGCATGTTGCCGGGATCGCCGCCGGCGTCCGGTTCGGTCTGGGCGAAACAGTGACGCAGCTCGCCGCGCAGGACGGGATAGAGATAGCGGTCCTTCTGCTCGTCGTTCAGGAAATAGAGGATCGGGCTGACCGCAGGACCGAAGATGTTGATGTTCCGCGACGGCAACGCGATGGTGCGCGCCAGCTCGGCCCAGACGACGGCCCGCGCAAGCAGGCCAAGGCCCTGTCCGCCGTATTCCTCGGGCACGTCGTACAGCCATAGCCCGATGGCTTTGGCCTTTTCTTCCAGTTCTGTCTGAATGTCGGGCTTCAGCTTCGGGCCGTCCAGCGTATCGCGTTCGATGGGGATCAGCTCCCGGTCGACGAAGCGACGCACCGTCTCCTTGAGAAGGCGGAGCTCCTCGGGAAGTTCGAGGTCCATTCTTTTCCCTTTCCTGCGCCCTGTTCACCAGTTGTTTCTTGTCGGGCAGCCCACCCGATCCGCCCATTTTCGCGGACGGACGCGCGTTCAACAAGCTTGGGCCGCGACGACGGCCGCCGCTCTTTGGCGAATCCGCAAGAACATGCGAAAGCCCTTGATTCAATGTGATTTTATGGACAGCGCGATTACGATTCGTTAAGGTTAATGATCTAGGTGTTAACCCTTGTACTTCCAATTCGACGGAACGCGGAATTGCCGGACGTAGACTCCCGAGAATCGCGGCCTGAATCCTATACCTATATCGGTCGCGACAGCCACAGCACTCTGCGTGTGGCGCTCAGCATTCTCGTGGGCGGGCTGTTTCTCGGCGCCGTCGCAGGTCCCGCCGTCACGGGACACGCGGAGCTTCCGCCGCCCGAAACCCGTATCGTCACGGCTGCCGGCCCCATCGAACCGGCCGAACCGGTCGAGGTCCCCGCAGAGCTGACGGATCCCGAGCCGACGATCGTGGCGTCCGCCGACAGCACGGAGCCCGCGCCGGTAAGCGGCGACGACACGCTGATCGGCGCAGCGCGCCCGACCGAGCGCTTGCAGAGCGTGAAGGTGCGCAGCGGCGATACGCTGATGTCGCTGATGCTGTCCGCCGGCATCGACCGGGACGAAGCGCACGAAGCGGTCGCCGCCCTGCGGTCCGTCTTCGATCCCAAGGATCTCCGTGCCGGCCAGCGGGTTCGCCTGACACTGTCGCCCGAAGACGAGCTTCAGGAAATGGCGCTCGATCCGAGCGTCGTCAAACGGGTCGCGGTTCGCCGGGACGACGGCGCAAGCTTCAAGGCCTTCGAGACCCAGAAGGCGCTGACGCGCCAGCTCGCCTACGCCGAAGGACGCATCCAGTCGAGCCTCTACAAGGCTGCCGTCCGGGCCGGCGTTCCGCTGCCGGTCCTCGAGGAAATGATTCATATCTACAGCTGGGACGTCGACTTCCAGCGCGAGATCCAGCCCAACGACGGCTTCGCGATCGTATACGAGCGCTACGTCGACGAGGACGGCGATTTCGTGCGCCACGGCGACGTCCTCCAGGCGCGGCTCACACTGTCGGGCCAGAACAAGCCGCTCTACCGGTTCGAGATCGAGCCCGGCATCGTCGATTACTTCGACGACAACGGCAAAAGCGCCAAGCGCGCCCTGATGCGGACGCCGATCGACGGCGCGCGCCTGTCCTCGCGGTTCGGCGCCCGGCGCCACCCGATTCTCGGCTATACCAAGATGCACAAGGGCATCGACTTCGCCGCGCCGAGCGGCACGCCGGTCTACGCGGCGGGCGACGGCGTCGTCGAGGTGCGCGGCCGAAACGGCGGCTACGGCAACTATGTCCGGATCAGACATGTGGGCAATTTCGACACCGCCTACGCCCACCTGAAAGGGTTCGCGCGCGACATCACCCGGGGCAGCCGGGTCCGGCAGGGACAGGTCATCGGCTATGTCGGCAGCACGGGCCGCTCCACCGGGCCCCACCTGCACTACGAAATTCTGCGGAACAACAGGCAGGTCAATCCGCTGGCGGTGAAGATGCCGTCGGGCCGCAAGCTGACGAATTCCCAGATGGCACGTTTCCAGGCCGAGCGCGGCCGCATCGACACGCTCGTCGCCGGGCTACGCCGCGACGTCCGCCTGACGCAGCGCTAGACGGAAATCTTCCCCGAAAAGAAACGGCCTGCCCCGGCGCCCCGGGGCAGGCCGTTTTCGCTATGCGGCTCCGTTATTCCGCGGCGATCGATTCCGCCGCGGCACCGTTGATGATCAGGCCGTTGAGATCGGCGCTGACCGTCACGGTGCTGCCGTCCTCGATACGCCCTTCGAGCAGCATCGTCGCGAGCGGGTTCTGCAGGCTCCGCTGGATCGCCCGCTTGAGCGGCCGCGCGCCGTAGACCGGATCGTAGCCGGCATCGGCGAGCCAGGTGAGCGCCGCATCGTCCATCTCGAGCCGGATGTTCCGGTCCTCCAGCATCTTGCAGAGACGCTCGAGCTGGATGTCGACGATGCCCGACATATGCGCCCGGGTCAGCCGGTGGAACAGCAGGACCTCGTCCAGCCTGTTCAGGAACTCGGGCCGGAACGCGCCGCGCACGACTTCCATCACCTGACCGCGCACCGCTTCCACGTCCTCGCCTTCCGCCTGGTTCGCGAGGATTTCGCTGCCGAGGTTGGAAGTGAGAATGATCAGCGTGTTGCGGAAATCGACCGTCCGGCCCTGCCCGTCCGTCAGACGCCCGTCGTCGAGCACTTGCAGGAGCACGTTGAACACGTCGGGGTGCGCCTTTTCGACCTCGTCGAACAGGATGACCTGATAGGGGCGACGGCGGACCGCCTCGGTCAGCGCGCCGCCTTCCTCGTAGCCGACATAGCCGGGCGGGGCGCCGATGAGCCGGGCGACGGAATGCTTTTCCATGTATTCCGACATGTCGAGCCGCTGCATCGCGGTCTCGTCGTCGAACAGGAACGCCGCGAGCGCCTTGGTCAGCTCGGTCTTGCCGACGCCGGTCGGCCCGAGGAACAGGAACGAGCCGAGCGGCCGGTTCGGGTCCTGAAGGCCGGCCCGGGCGCGCCGGACCGCGTTGCTGACCGCGACGACGGCCTCTTCCTGGCCGATCACGCGGTTGCCGATGACCTCTTCCATCCGCAGCAGCTTTTCGCGTTCGCCTTCGAGCATCTTGTCGACGGGAATGCCGGTCCAGCGCGAGACGACCGCCGCGATGTCGTGGTCGGTAACCTCTTCGTCCAGCATGCGTCCTTCGCCGTCACCGGCTTCCTCGAGCTTCTTCTCGAGGTCGGGAATGATGCCGTAAGCCAGCTCGCCCGCCCGGGCGAGATCGCCGTCGCGCTGGGCGCGTTCGAGATCGATCCGCGCGGTATCCAGCTCCTCCTTGAGCTTCTGCGAGTCGGCGAGATGCGCTTTCTCCGACTGCCAGACCGCCGTCAGCTCGGCGGATCGTTCCTCGAGATCGGCGAGATCCTCCTCGAGCTTTTCGAGCCGCTCCTGCGACGCCTTGTCGGGCTCCTTCTTCAGCGCCTCCCGCTCGATCTTGAGCTGGATGATGCGCCGGTCGAGCTCGTCGATCTCTTCGGGCTTGGAGTCAACTTCCATGCGGAGGCGCGACGAGGCCTCGTCGACGAGGTCGATCGCCTTGTCGGGCAGGAAGCGGTCCGTGATGTAGCGGTTCGACAGCGTCGCCGCCGAGACGATCGCGCCGTCGGTAATGCGCACGCCGTGGTGGACCTCGTACTTCTCCTTGAGGCCGCGCAGGATCGAGATCGTGTCCTCGACCGTCGGCTCGGAGACGAACACGGTCTGGAACCGGCGCGCGAGCGCCGCATCCTTTTCGATGTGCTTGCGGTACTCGTCCAGCGTGGTCGCGCCGATGCAGTGCAGCTCGCCGCGCGCGAGCGCCGGCTTCAGCATGTTGGAGGCATCCATCGCACCCTCTGCGGCGCCGGCACCGACGAGCGTATGCAACTCGTCGATGAACAGGATGATTTCGCCCTCTTCGGCGGTGATCTCCTGCAGGACGGCCTTCAGGCGTTCCTCGAACTCGCCGCGGAACTTCGCGCCCGCGACCAGCGCACCGAGGTCGAGCGACATCAGCTTCTTGCGCCGCAGGCTCTCCGGCACGTCGCCGTTGACGATGCGCTGGGCGAGGCCCTCGACGATGGCGGTCTTGCCGACGCCCGGCTCGCCGATCAGGACGGGATTGTTCTTCGTCCGGCGCGAGAGAACCTGGACGGTGCGTCGTATTTCCTCGTCCCGGCCGATGACCGGATCGATCTTGCCCTGACGGGCGCGTTCGGTGAGATCGGTAGCGTATTTCTTGAGGGCGTCGTAAGCGTCCTCGGCCGTCGCACTGTCGGCGGTGCGGCCCTTTCGGATCTCGTTGATCGCATCGTTGAGCGACTGCGGCGATACGCCGGCCTTCGACAGCGCGTCCGCAGACGGCGTCCCCGCCGCCATGGCGAGGGCGAGCAGCAGGCGCTCGGCGGTCACGAAGGAATCGCCCGCCTTTTCCGCTATTCCGCGCGCACTTTCGAACAGTCGCGCGGTTTCCGGCGCGAGATAGATCTGCCCGCCGCCGCCTTCGACCTTAGGCAATTTCGAAAGAGACAGCTCCGTTTCGCGCAGCGCCACGGCCGCGTCGCCGCCCGCGGCGGTGATCAGGTTGGCTGCGAGGCCTTCCTTGTCGTCGAGCAGGACCTTGAGCAGATGCTCGGGTTTGAATTGCTGATGATTGCTGCCGAGAGCGAGGGTCTGTGCGGACTGCACGAAACCGCGCGCCCTCTCGGTGTAGGACTCGAACTCCATTGTCTGCAACTCCGTATTCAGACATTGCAACGATAGCCCCCGATATCCGGCGGGCCTGTGCCGGACCCGACAAGCGGCATCCGGCGTTTAATCAGATATGGGGAAAAAACCGGGCGATACAAGCGCGCAAAACGCCCGTCGGCCCCCTGCACGGGGGCCGTTAAGGCATTGAAATTCAAGATTTAGCGGTCGAACGGACCGAAATCAGGCGTTGGCGCTCTCGCCCGTCTCGCCGGCCGGCGACTCGTCCGCCGCGACCGCTTCCGCTACGACGTCGGGCTGCGGCTCTTCCGACGGATCCTTGCGCCGGCCGCTGCGACGGCGCGAGCCGTTGGACCGACCGTTGCCATTCGGCTGGGCCTCGCCGTTGCCGTCGGACGCTTCCGCCTCGATCATCTCGTCCGCGGAATCATCGTCCATGCCCATGCCGTTCGCATCGTCGCCCGGCGCCATCGACCGCTGCTGGTCGTTCGGCGCGTTGGCGTTCAGGATGCGGTAGTAGTGCTCGGCGTGCTGGTAATAGCTCTCGGCGCTGATCCGGTCGCCGGCGGACGTCGCATCCCGCGCGAGCGTGAGATACTTCTCGACCACCTGCTGCGCGTTGCCGCGGACCTTTACGTCCGGTCCGTTGCTCTCGAACGAATGGTTGCGCGGGTTGGAGTGCTTGCGGCCGTTGCCCCGACCCCTCATACGTTTGTTATTCGGGCCCTGTCTCATAGCGCCTTCGATTCCGTTTCCATTTCGATTTTTTAGGCTCTGCGCTCACCTATTTCAGCCATTTCCGCCGGCGATCCGCCGCGTTACGGTAATCGGCTTAGAGAGAGCAGGTGCTTAAAAGGCTGACCGTTCGGGAACGTGTTCGCGACGGTGCCAGTGGCTGCACCCTAGTCGGGAATCGGTCGGTTTCCAACCCTTTTTTTCCCGATTTGGTTAACGAATCCGGGCGGATTTATGCACCGAATGCAAGGCTCCGCGGCCGGCCGCCGAGATCGTCCCGGCGGGCAACCTGACGGTAGCCGGCATTTCGAAACAAATCGCTAACGGCCGCTTCCTGCCGGTGGCCGATCTCAAGCACGAGGGTTCCGCCGGGCGCGAGAAGCGATGCGCCTGCCGCCGCGATTTCCCGATAGGCATCTAGCCCGTCGTCGCCCCCGAAGAGGGCCGTTTCCGGATCGAACGCGGCGACTTCGGGTTCGAGGGAGCTCTTCTCCGCCGCGGCGATATATGGCGGGTTCGAGACCACCAGATCGAACGTCCCGTCGACGGGCTCTGCCCAGTTGCCCTCGAAGAACCGCGCCCGGCCGGCGAACCCGAGACGGTCGGCGTTGCGCCGGGCGACCGCGCAGGCGCCGGGCGAGATATCGGTGCCGACCCCCGTTGCCGCCGGAATCTCGTCGAGGAGCGACAGCAGCAGGCAGCCGGTGCCCGTCCCGAGATCGAGGATCCGCGGCGCGTCGGGTCCGGACGCGAGCATATCGAGCGCCAGTTCGACCAGCGTCTCGCTGTCGGGGCGCGGGTCGAGCGTATCGGAGCTCACTTCGAAATCGAGGCTGCGGAACTCTCGGCGGGCCAGGATGCGCGATACCGGCTCGCGTTTCGCGCGGCGGGCGATCCAGGCGCGGAACCGGCCGGCGTCGGCCCCGGAAACGGCCGCGTCGGAGCGGGTCAGCAGATCGAGACGGCCGAGCCCCGTCGCCGCGCACAGCAGAATGCGGGCATCCGCCGCAGCGTCGGCGACGCCTCCCCGGCGCAGCGTCTCCGTCGCGTCCGCCAGCAGCACATCGATCCGGTCCGTCACGCCCCCCCCTTCAGGAAACCTGGGCGAGCCGCTGCGCCTGATCCTCCGCGACCAGCGCATCGACGATCTCGTCGAGCGCCTCGCCTTCCAGCACGCGATCCAGCTTGTGGAGGGTGAGGTTGATCCGGTGGTCGGAGACGCGGCCCTGCGGGAAGTTGTAGGTGCGGATCCGCTCGGACCGGTCGCCGGAGCCGACCTGGCTCTTGCGGTCCGCCGCGCGTTCCGCGTCGAGCGCCTCGCGCTCCGCCTCGTAGAGACGGGCGCGGAGGATCTTCATCGCCTTGGCGCGGTTCTTGTGCTGCGACTTCTCGTCCTGCTGGGCGACGACGATGCCGGTCGGGATATGGGTGATACGGACCGCGCTGTCCGTCGTGTTGACGTGCTGACCGCCGGCGCCCTGCGACCGGTAGGTATCGACGCGGAGATCCTTCTCCTCGATCTTGACGTCGACCTCTTCGGCCTCGGGAAGGACCGCGACGGTCGCCGCAGAGGTATGGATGCGCCCGCCGGATTCCGTCTCGGGGACGCGTTGGACGCGATGGACGCCGGATTCGAACTTCATGCGCGCGAAGACGCCCTTGCCGGATATCTCGGCGGAAGCTTCCTTGATGCCGCCGATCTCGTTCTCGGACAGGCTCATCACCTCGAACTTCCAGCCCTGCTTGTCGGCATAGCGCTGGTACATGCGCAGCAGATCGGCGGCGAACAGCGCCGCCTCGTCGCCGCCGGTCCCCGCACGGACCTCCAGTATCGCGTTCTTCTCGTCGGCGGCGTCCTTCGGCAGCAGCATCACCTGCAGGTTCCGTTCAAGCTCGGGGATGCGGGCAGTCAGCTCGGCGAACTCCTCCTCGGCGAGCGCCTTCATCTCGGCGTCGGTTCCGGAATCCGCGATCAGCTCCCCGAGATCGCCTGCCTCGTGCTGGGCATCGCGCAGCTCGCGGATCGCAGCGACGACCGGGTCGAGCTCCGCGTATTCCTTCGACATTTTCACGAATTCGTCCGAGGCGCCGACGTCGCCGGCCGACATCAGCGTCGACAGCTCCTCGTGGCGCGAGACGATCTGGTCGAGTTTCTCGTCGAGTTTCACTTTTCCTTCTCCTCGTCGCCGTCCAGGGAAAACAGACGGCGGATATGGAGTTCTGCGTCGCGCAGGGCGGGGTCGTTCCGCCCCGCCATGTCGCGCAATTTTATGCTCGGGTCGTGCAGCAGGCGGTTGATCAGCCGCAGCGTCGCCTCGTCGACCGCCGGATCGGCGTTCCGGAGATCCGACAGTACGTCGCGCCTGACAGCCTCGAACCGCTCGCGCAGCGCCGACAGGGCCGGCACGGCGCCGCGTTCGGCGCCGGCGCGCCGGAAACGCTCAAGTTCCTCTTCGATCAGCGCTTCGGCCTCGGCGGCGGCCTCGTCTCGCTGCGACCGCCCTTCGAGCGCGATGCGCTCCAGATCGTCGAGTGAATATACGAAGGCGCCGTCGAGCTCGTTGACCGAGGGATCGACGTCGCACGGGATGGCCGCATCGACCAGCAGGAGCGGTCGGCGGCGTCGAAGCACGAGCGCCGCCTCGACGTTCTCGGAATCGAACAGGTAACGGCCTGCGCCCTGCGTCGAGACCACGATATCCGCCTTGGCGAGCCGATCGGGAAGGTCGTCGAGCGCCGCATGATGGCAGCCGTAGCGCCGGGCGGCGATTTCCGCGCGCGGCGCGCTCCGGGCGGCGACCGTAAGCCGCTCCAGACCCGACTCGCGCAGCCGGTCGACGATCATTTCGCCCATTTCGCCGCCGGTGACCAGAAGCGCGGATGCGCGCGACAGATCGCCGTGCACGTCGCGCGCGACCTGAACGGCGCAGGCCGCCATCGATACGGAGCGCTCGCCGATCGCGGTCTCCGTCCGCACGCGCTTGGCGGCGGCGTTGGCCGCCTGAACCAGGGCATCGAGCTGCGCCCCGACCCGGCCGCAGCCGGCGGCAATGCGGACCGCGTCCCGGAACTGGCCCGTCACTTCCGGTTCGCCGACGATGGGACTGTCGAGCGAAGCGGCAACGCGGAACACATGCCGCACCGCCGCATCGTCCCGGTGGTCGTAGAGTTCGAGCTCGAGCACCGACGGTTCGAACCCACCCAACCGCGCCAGCAGACCGACGACATGGGGTTTCGCATCATCCGGTTCGCCCGCAATCCCGACGATTTCCGTCCGCGCGCAGGTCGACAGCAGAACCGCCTCGGAAAGGCCTGCTTCCGCCGCCTCGCGCAGCAGACCGGGCAGGCGCTCTTCGTCAATCAAAAGCCTGTCGCGCGTCGCCTCGGAACTCGTCCGGTGATTGGCACCAATGACGACGAGGCGGCCTGTGTTCCGCTCGTCCGTCATGGGTCGCTACTGAAACTGTTTCAGCCTGGCCTTGAGATCGGCGAGCGCAACGAGTTCCTGCTCGCCCGTGTCGAGATCGCGCACGGTGGCCGATTGCTGCGCAAGCTCGTCGTCGCCGAGAATGACTGCGGCGCGCGCATTGACGGCGTTCGCCCGCTTCATGCGCTGTTTCATGCGGCCGCGATAGCCGAGGTCGATGCGGAGGCCGGCGCGCCGGAATTCGTCGGTCAGCTTGAGGCAGACCGCCTCGGCCTCGTCTCCCATCGGGACCATCGCGATGGGCCGCAACGGCGCCGGCCCCTCGCCGATCAGCATCGACAGGCGCTCGATGCCCGACGCCCAGCCCACGCCCGGCGTCGACGGTCCGCCCATCTGCTCGACGAGCCCGTCGTAGCGCCCGCCCGCGAGGACCGCGCTTTGCGCACCGAGCGCATCGGTCGTGAATTCGAACGCCGTGTGGCAGTAGTAGTCGAGCCCCCGCACCAGTCGCGAATTGCGCTGCCAGGCGATGCCGAGCGCATCGAGCCCGTCGCAGACGGCCCCGAAGAAATCGCGCGATTCCGCATCCAGGCTGTCGTCGAACTCGGGCGCGTTCTCGACGAGGCGACGGTCGCCCTGGTCCTTGGAATCGAGGATGCGGAGCGGATTGCGTTCCAGCCGGTCGCGGCTGTCGTCGGAAAGATCGTCCCGATGATCGCCGAAATACTCGACCAGGCGCTCGCGATACGCGGCGCGGCTCTCCGTATTGCCCAGCGTGTTGAGCTCGAGCGTGATCGATCCCGCGACGCCGAGCGCATCCAGGATCGCCGCGCCGAGCGCGATGACCTCGACGTCGCCGACCGGCTCGGCAACGCCCAGCAGCTCGACGCCGATCTGGTGGAACTGCCTGAGACGGCCTTTCTGGGGCCGCTCGTAGCGGAACATCGGGCCCGCATAGAAGAACTTGAGCGGCAGGTGCTGACTCAGCCCGCCCGAGATGAGCGCCCGGGCGATGCCCGCCGTGCCCTCGGGGCGCAACGTGATCTGCTCGCCGCCCTTGTCGACGAAGGTGTACATCTCCTTCGTGACGATATCGGACGTCTCGCCCAGCGTGCGCGCGAAGACCTCGCTGAATTCGAAAATGGGCGTCGCCGCTTCCTCGAAGCCATAGCGCTCCGCCATCTCGCGCCCCGTCTCCACGACGTGACGCGCCCGCCGCGCCTCTTCGGGCAGAAGATCGTGCGTGCCGCGGACGGGTTGCAGGGAAGTCATGTCGTGCGCTCTGGTTGCGGTCGGGCCGGGCCCGTCGAAGCGGTGGGTTTATACCCGAATAACGCGGCGCGCCATAGGGACGCCGCAGCGAAGCGGGTTGAAGCCTAGTTGATGCCGGCCAGCAGCTTCTCTGCATCGAGGGGAATGTTGCGGCGGATTTCGCCCACCGGGCCGAGCGACGGAATTTGCCGGCCGTCGACCCGGATTTCGAGCGCCCCGGCGTTGCCCGTCTCCAAGATCAGACCGGCGCCCGACGGCACCTCGTAGCTGTCGCCCGCCCGCATGAGCTGCGAGAAAAGCGGCTGGTTGTCGCTCGTCAGCACGGCCACGAAGCTGTCGGCGGTCGCCCGCACGACGATCCTTTTCGCGCCGGGCGATGCGGACGCGCCCGTCGGCGCCGGCGTCACGGACGCGGATTCGGCGGCGGGCGCGGGCGACGGCGGCGGTGTCTGATCG
>JAYPTI010000015.1:21459-32377 GCA_038133505.1 Alphaproteobacteria bacterium | reverse complement strand
ATTCGAACCCCCAACCTCCTGATCCGTAGTCAGGCACTCTATCCAGTTGAGCTACGGGCGCGCGGGCCGCAAGGGTATAACCAATGCGCCGACGCCGTGCAATGCGTTGTTTGGCGTTTTGTCCGCCCGGCTTTCCGTGCCGCAGGATGGGCGCAATGGCGCCATACGGACGCCTCGTCCGGTCGGCAGATTGCATCCGTTAAACGAAACGTTAATCGATTCGCTTTATCCGGCTGGGATGCGTGCAGGGGTTTTTCCGCACCTGCCTCAAGGGCGGGAATTGCGGGGATTTCGGGGCGCACGGCGGCGGGAGGTCGGGGGACAATCGGCTTGTGGACGCGGGATCGTTAAAGTAATATCGACCCGACCGGGCGGGTTGGCGGATTCCTGTGTTTTTACAATCATTTGTCCTATGCTTTTACCGGCGCCAGTCGAAGATACGAGTGAAAGACACAAACGGGGGTAAGGCCTGAACCATGGCCCGAATGAAATCCCACTTCACGCTTCTCGTCGCGGGTTCGGTGCTCGCCGGTTGCTCCTTTGCGTCCGATGCGCTGTGGCCGTCGCTGACCGGGGAAGATCCCAAGGGCGGCCAGAAGACGCAGATTCCGGCCTCGCAGGCGGAGCGCAATACGCAGCCGACCCTGTCGCCGCCGCCGCCGCCGTCCCTTGGCAATACCAATTTCAATCCGCCGCCGGTCACCGCCGGCTCGCCCACCGGCACCTATGTCGGGGCGCGGATTGCCCAGCTTCGCGGCGAGCTTCAGCGGCTCCAGGCGCAGATCTCGACGCAGAACGTCCAGCTCCAGTCGATCCGCCAGCTGACGACCGCGCACGCTCAGACCTATCACAACATGGTCGGCAATATTAATTCGCGCCTGCAGGTCGGCACGACGCCCGGCAACCCGCTGCTCGTGAACCAGTGGAACCTGGCGCAGACCAGCCTCGCGCAGGTCGAGAGCGACATCGCCCAGATGAACACGCTCGCCAACGCGGTCGCGGGCACGTCGACGCTGTCTGCCTACCTGCTCGAGACGACGCGCGCGGCCTACGGGCTGTCCGGCGCGGTCGACGAAGACCATCGCCAGCTCGCGATTCTCGAGGACGAGGTCAACCGGACCGTCGTCCTGATCGACCGCCTCCTGAACGAGCTCAGCGAGGACGTCAGCCGCCAGAGCAACTATCTCAGCGCCGAGCGCACCAATCTCACGACGATGGCGCTCGCCATCAAGAACGGCGAGCTCCTCGGCTCGAGCCTCGGCAACCGCGCCTACGCGGCCGCCGCGCCGTCGGCGAGCAGCGGCTTCGCGCCGTCGCCCATGGCGTCGTCCGGCGGCGTCCGCCGTCCGCTGGTGGTGATCCGTTTCGACCGCGCGCAGGTCGACTACGAACAGCCGCTCTACAACGCCGTCAGCCGCGCATTGCAGCGTCGGCCCAACGCGATGTTCGATCTCGTCGCCGTCGCGCCCAACAGCGGCAACGCGGCGCGCTCCGCGCTCGACGGCAACCAGTCGAAGCGCAACGCCGAACGCGTCCTCAGGTCGCTGTCCGACATGGGTCTGCCGCTCGACCGGGTGCGCCTGTCGGCGCTGTCCAGCAACACCGCATCGACCAACGAGGTGCACCTCTACGTGCGCTGACGCGGACGACACACGGAAATGAAAACAGGCGCCTTTCGGCGCCCGTTTTTTTATGGCGGTTTCGGCCGGCTCCTTCTACTCCGCGGCCTGGCGCCCGCGGGCCCGGCCTTCGAGGCCGCGCCGCATCTTGTCGGCGTTGGGGCCGCCCGGCGCCATCTCGAAGACGCTTTCGACAGACGTGTAGTCGAAATAGCCCATGCGGGCGAGCGGACGGCATTTCAGGATGTCGATCTTGCCGTCGTTGGTGATGACGTCGTCGGAGATGTGCACGCCGACCACCTCGCCGACGACGACATAGGTCAGGTTGTCGATCGAGTTGCCGGGCAGCGTAAGCGTCGCGTGGTACCTGCATTCGAGGTGAACGGGCGACCGCTTTACGCGCGGCGGCTTCACGATTTTCGACGGCACCATCTCGAGGCCCGCCATCGCCGCTTCGTCGACCTCCGGGGGAACCATTTGCGCGGTGGTGTTGATTTCCTCGCGCAGCTCCCAGGTCGCCATGTTGGTCACGAATTCGCCGGTGAGAAGCGCGTTGCGGGCGCTGTCCTTCGGCCCGCCGTCCTCGAAGCGCGATCCGGACGAGAACATCACGTAGGGCGGATCGTAGCCGAGATTGTTGAACTGGCTGTAGGGCGCAAGGTTGACGTTGCCCTCGGGGTCGAGGGTCGTGATCCACCCGACAGGACGGGGCACGACGATCGACTTGTACGGATTGAATGGCAGACCGTGATCGTTCTTCGCGGTCTCGTAGAACATGGCTGGCTCCCCTTTATGGATGCCGCATTATCGGGCGCGCCCCGTGGCGGCGCAATCCGGGCGGCCCGGGAAGCGAGGGGCTCAGGCCGGGTTGTCGACGGAGAGATTGTCGATCAGGCGCGTGCCGCCGATATGCGCGGCCGCGAGAAGCCGGAGACCGCGGCGGTAGCCCTCCCCCGGCGCGAGCGTCGCGGCGTCGCGGGCCTCGAAATAGTCGACCTTGTCGAAGCCCGCTTCCAGCAGCTCGCGGCGTCCCCAGTCGCACTGCTCTTCCAGGTTCGCGCCTTCATGCAGGCGGCCGGCGACGGCGAACAGCGTGCCGTAAAGCGCCGGTGCGATCCGCCGCTCGCGCTCGCCGAGATAGGCGTTGCGCGACGACAGCGCGAGGCCGTCGCGCTCGCGGACGATCGGGACGCCGATGATGCGGATGCCGTATCCCTGCTGTTCGACGAGCTTCTCGATCGTTTTCAGCTGCTGGAAGTCCTTTTCGCCGAAATAGGCGACGTCCGGCCGGCACTGTTCGAACAGGCGCGAGACGACCGTCGTCACCCCGTCGAAATGGCCCGGTCGCGCGGCGCCGCACAGTCCTTCGGTCACGCCGCTTACGGTCACCGTGATTTCGGGCCCGTTGGGATACATTTCCTCCAGCGGCGGAGCGTAGACGTACTCGACGCCGTTTGCGCCGAAGGCGGCAAGATCGGCGGCCTCGTCGCGCGGGTAGCGTTCGAAGTCCTCGTTCGGGCCGAACTGGGTGGGATTCACGAACAGGCTGGCGACGACGCAGCCGCAATCGCGGCGCGCGCGCCGGACGAGCGAGAGATGGCCTTCGTGAAGGGCGCCCATCGTCGGGACCAAACCGATGATGCGGTCGTCCGCGCGAACCGGTTCCAGCGCTTCGGCGAGAGCGGCGGCCGTGCGCAGAACGGCGGGAGACGTCCCGCCGGAGGGATCGGAAGGGCTGGCAGTCACCGTCGTCCGCGTCAGGATTTGAGCTGTCGGACCTCCGCGCCGTCCGTCTTCGGAGCGCCGAAGCAGTACTCCGCCGCCGGGAAGCGGCGGGCGCGAACGTCTTCGGCATAGGCGGCAGCGGCGCGTCCGAGCTCGGCGCCGAGATCGGCGTAGCGCTTGACGAACTTGGGCGTGAAATCGCTGAACAGGCCGGCGAGATCCTCGGTGACGAGGACCTGTCCGTCGCATTCGGAAGAGGCGCCGATACCGATCGTGGGAACCGGCACGACATGCGTGATCTCGCGCGCGACCGGCTCCATCACGCCTTCGACGACGATGGAGAACGCACCCGCATCGGCGACCGCGCGGGCATCGTCGATCACCTGGCGGGCGGCGGCGGTGTCCTTGCCCTGGACGCGGAAGCCGCCGTAGGTGTTGACCGACTGCGGCATCAGGCCGACATGACCCATCACGGGCACGCCGCGCTGGGCGAGGAACTGGATCGTCGGCGCGAGGGCGACGCCCGCCTCGAGCTTGACCGCGTCGCAGCCCGTCTCCTGCATGATGCGCGCGGCGTTCCGGTAGGCCTGCTCGGGCGATTCCTGATAGCTGCCGAACGGCATGTCGACGACGACGCAGGCGTGATGGGAGCCGCGCACGACCGCCGCGCCGTGATTGATCATCATGTCGAGCGTGACGGCAAGCGTCGTGTCCAGCCCGTAGACCACCATGCCGAGCGAGTCGCCGACGAGCAGGCAATCCACGTGCTCGTCGAGGATCTGCGCCATCGGCGCCGTATAGGCCGTCAGAATCGCGATCGGCTCGCCGCCCTTGCGCGCCGCAAGTTCGGGCGCTGTAATCCGCTTGATCCGGCTGGGGGTGCTCATCACTGCCTCCATGAGCTGTCCGGGGATCCGCCATCTCCGGAACGAGACGCTGTTCTACCCTCTTTTTCGCACCTGCGAAAGGATTTCCGCCGAATGCCCCTTAGCCCGCCGATCACAAGGGCCGTTCGGCGTCTGCAAGAGTCGCGGAAGGTCGCGCATTTGCTGGTCGTCCTGCCCGTTCTGGGATGCGCCGGCGCGCCGCCGGGCGGCGGCGGGACCGCCGGCAGGTTCATGGTCTCGGCGGCGCATCCGCTCGCGGCACAGGCCGGCGCGGAAATCCTGCGGGCGGGCGGCACCGCCGTCGACGCCGCCATCGCGGTGCAGGCGGCGCTCACGCTGGTCGAGCCGCAAAGCTCGGGCATCGGCGGCGGCGCGTTTCTCCTGCATTACCGCAAGGCCGACGGGCGCATCGATGCCTATGACGGTCGCGAGACCGCGCCGGCGGCGCTCGATCCCGGCCAGTTCCTGAAGGATGACGGCACGGCCCGGTCGTTCCGCGATGCGGCGGCGGGCGGGAAGGCGGTCGGCGTTCCCGGCGTGATCCGGATGCTGGAACAGGCGCATGCGGAGCACGGGCGCCTTCCGTGGCGGCGCACATTCGCCCCGGCGATCGAGCTAGCGACCGGCGGGTTCCGGGTTACGCCCCGGCTCAACCGGATGATTGGGCGTGCGACGGGTCTGGCCGATTTTCCGGCGGCGCGCGCCTATTTCCTGACGCCGGACGGCGCGCCGCCGCCTATCGGGTCCGTCCTCCGGAATCCCGCGCTTGCCGACACGCTGAGGCGCATCGCGGCGGGCGGCGCGGCGGCGTTCTACGAGAGCGAAATCGCTGCGGATATCGCGCGCGCGGTGCGTGCCGCCGCGCGCAATCCGGGCGCGATGACCCGCGCCGACATCGCCGGCTACCGCGCGAAGAAGCGGGACGTGCTGTGCCGGCCCTATCGCGTCTGGCGCGTCTGCGGGATGCCGCCGCCGACGTCCGGCGGCATTGCCGTCCACCAGATCCTCGGCCTGCTCGAGCGTTTCCCGTCGGCCCGCGTCGCCCCCGGCGCGCCCGAGGCGGTGCATCTGTTCGCAGAGGCGATGCGCCTCGCCTATGCCGACCGGGCGCGCTATGTCGGCGATCCGGATTTCGTCGACGTGCCGGTCGACGGCTTGCTGGATTCCGCTTATCTCGCCGGCCGCGCGGCGCAGATTTCGGCCGACCGCCGCATGGAACGCGTGTCCCCCGGCAAACCGCGCGGCGTGCAGGATGCTTACGCGCCGGGCGGCGAGGCGGCCTATCCGTCGACGTCCCATTTCGCCGTCGTCGACGGCGACGGCAATGCGGTCAGCATGACGACGACCGTCGAGCGCGCCTTCGGCTCCTACATTCTCGTGCGCGGCTTCCTGCTCAACAACCAGCTCACCGATTTCGCCTTCCGGCCGCGCCGCGACGGGCGCGTCGTCGCCAATGCGGCGGCGCCGGGCAAGCGGCCGCGTAGCTCCATGTCGCCGACGCTGATCTTCGATGCCGAGGGCCGCCTGTTCGCTGCGTTCGGCTCGCCCGGAGGGCGGCGGATTATTGGCTACGTGGCGAAGACCGTCGTCGGGCTGCTCGACGGTGGCCTGCCGATGCAGAAGGCGATCGACCTGCCCAACATCGCGATCGGGCGCGACGCGATCGAGATCGAGCCCAAGGCGGGCGAGGCTGTCGTCGCCGGGTTGCGCGCGCGCGGTCACACGGTCCGGATCCGCGCGCTCGTCAGCGGCCTGCACGGGATCAGGATCGCGAAACGCGGCTTCGACGGCGGCGCGGATGCGCGGCGCGAAGGCGTCGTGATGGAAGGGAGCGTCGCACGATGAGCAATGCCGCCAAGGGCGCGCTCTGGATGATCGCCGCGGCCGCGGCGCTGACCGCGATGGCGGCCTGCATCCGCTACCTGCCCGGTTATTCGGTCCTGCTGATGATCTTTCTCCGGAACGTCATCAATCTCGGCCTGATGGCGCCGTCGCTGGCGCGCCAGGGCAGCGCCGTGTTCCGGACCGAAAAACTCGGCCTTCACGCGTTGCGCAACGCGTTCCTCTACAGCGGCAACGTCGCGTGGTTTTTCGGCGTCACCCAGATCGCGATTGCCGACGTTGCGGCGCTCCAGTTCACTTCCCCGCTATTTACTGCGATCATCGCCGCGATCTGGCTGGGCGAACGGTTCGGCGGACATCGCGCACTTGCGATCGTCGTCGGGTTCGCCGGCGCGCTGATCATCCTGCGGCCCGGGCTGATCCCGGTGAATGCCGGCTCGCTGTCGGTGCTGCTGGCGGCGTTCTTCTATTCCTGTGCCCATGTCGTGACCAAGCGCCTGTCCGATACGGAGTCCGGCTCGACCGTCGTCTTCTACATGAGTGTGACGATCCTGATCTATTCGGCGATCCCGGCCTTCTTCGTCTGGCAGACTCCGACGCTCGCCGACCTGCCCTGGATTCTCGGCCTCGGCGTCACGGGCTATGTGACCCATTACTGCATCACGCGCTCGCTCGCCTGCGCGGACGCGACCTTCGTCATCCCGTTCGACTTCATGCGGCTGCCGTTCTCGGCGATCGTCGGCTGGGTTCTGTTCGCGGAGCTTCTCGACGCGTGGACGGCGACCGGCGCGCTGATCATCTTCGCCGCCGGCTGGTACAGCACAATGCGCGAGGCGCGGGCGGAATCCGCCGCACGGCGCGGCGATCGCGGTCGCGGCGATGACACGTCCGGCCAAACCCGATAGTTTCGCGCGCATGACCGATATCGCAGAGACAGAAGAGACCGGCGCGGCGGCCGGCGCCAAGCTTCCCGTCGTCAAAATCATGCCCGGCCGCCACAAGCGCGTGCGCGCCGGCCATCCGTGGGTATTTTCCAACGAGGTGGAGATGTCGCCGGACGCGAAGACGCTGGAGCCGGGTATGCCGGTAACCCTCGTCGATGCCTCTGGCGCGGCGATCGGTACGGCGCTGTTCAACCCGAAACCGTTGATCAGCGCCCGGATGCTGACGCCGGAGCCCGATGCCGTCCTCAATACCGACTGGATCGCCGCGCGCTTCGAACGCGCCCTGGCGCTGCGCGACCGGCTGTTCGGCGCTCCTTATTACCGGCTGATCCATGCGGAAGCGGACGGTATGCCGGGGCTGATCGTCGACCGCTATGGCGATATCTGCGCGCTGCAGCTCAACACCGCCGGCATGGACCGGCTCGCCGACGGGATCGTGACGGCGCTGCGCCGGACGATCTCGCCCAAGGGTATCGTCATCCAGCGCGACGGCGCGGCGCGGCGGCTCGAGGGGCTCGAGGACGCGCCGGTCCAGATTCTCGGGGACGTGCCGTCGCCCGCGCCGGTGATGGAAAACGGCGTGCGGTTTCTCGCCGACCTTGCCGGCGGGCAGAAGACCGGCTGGTTCTTCGATCATCGGGAGAATCGCGCCCGCGCGGCGCAGCTTTCCGGAGGGCGCTCGGTTCTCGACTGTTACTGCTATCTCGGCGGGTTCGGGCTTCAGGCCGCGGCGGCGGGCGCCTCCAGCGTCCTGTGCGTCGACCGGTCCCAGCCGGCGCTCGATCTTTCACGGCAGGCGGCCGATGAGGCCGGTTTCGGCGACCGCGTGAAATTCGAGAAATCGGAAGCGTTCGGCGCGCTCGAAGTCCTGGTCGGCGAAGGCCGCCGCTTCGGCGTCGTCGTCGCCGATCCGCCCGCCTTCGTAAAGACCAAGAAGGATCTCAAGCCCGGCGCGCGCGGCTACCGCAAGCTCGCGCGCCTCGCGGCGACGCTGGTCGAGCCCGACGGCATCCTCGTCATCGCGTCGTGCTCCCATCACGTCGATCCGATGCTGTTCTCGGACCAGGTGCGGCGCGGCCTGCTGGACGCCGGGCGGACGGGGCGCATCCTGCATGCCGGCGGCGCGGGCCCCGACCATCCGGTACATCCCGCGCTCCCCGAGAGCGCCTATCTGAAGTGTCTTTTCCTGCAACTGGATTGACGTCGGCCAGGCGGGCCGGTCTTGGACCGGCCCCTACGCAGGCTGTGTGAACAGGAACAAATTCGTAGGGGCGGGTCTAAGACCCGCCCGCATCCGGCGGCGGGCTATTTCTTTTCCGCGAGGATCGTCCGTAAATTCTCTTTCGGCGGAACGATGTCCGTCACCAGGTCGCGAATGAGAACCTTGTTGGTCAGCGGACCGACTGTCGTGCCGTCGGTCGACAGGCGCGCGGTGCAGGCGTATTCGGTCTTGCCGTTGACCGAGACCATGCATTCCTTGCACGCATTCGCATTGACGCAGCTGTAGCGGAACGCGACCGAGGAATCGACGTGGGTGCGGATCCAGACCACCGCGTCGAGCACCGACATGCCCTCGCGATAGGGCACTTCGAAGGTCTCCTCCCACGGCGTCTCGCCGGGTGCGCCGCGCTTGATCGTGAGGGGAACGGTCTCCGGCCCGGCCTTGACGATCTCGCTCATGATGCGGCTCCCGCCATGTCGGCCGGCCGGGCGCTGTCGTCCCAGCCCTTGGCGACGGGGACGAAATCGGAGACCAGCGCGCCGCCGGCATCGAGCGTCATGCGCTGGTTCTTCTCGAACGCGGGGTCGGTCTGCTCGTAATCCTCGCGCTGGTGCGCTCCGCGGCTTTCGGTGCGGTTGATCGCGGCGAGCGTTACCGCCTCGGCGGTCAGCAGCGCCGAGCGCAGGTCGTACCAGTCCTGAAGCGTCAGGTTGAAGGCGTTGTCGCCGGCGGGGTCGGTGCCTTCGAGCGTCGCGCGCATCTCCCGAATCCGTGCAAGCGCGTCGGTCAGCCTTTCTTCCGTGCGCAGCACGCCCACCTTTTCCCACATCAGCGTCTGCAGCTCGGACCACATCTCGCCGAGCGTGGCCATCTCGCCGTCGGTGTCGTGCTGACGCGCGATCAGCCCCTGCAGGCGCTCGATATGCTCTTCCGCCGCGCCGTTGGTCCAGGCGCGGTTGCGGCCGCGGGCGTATTCGGCCGCGAAGCGGCCCGCGCGCTCGCCGAACACGAAAGCCTCCGTGATAGCTTTGCCTGACAGGCGGTTCGCGCCGTTGGCGCCGCCGAAGTCCTCGCCCGCCGTATAGAGGCCGTGAATGCAGGTTTCCATCTTCGCGTTCACCCGGACGCCGCCCATGTGATAGTGCGCGATGGGCGAGACCTCGACCGCGCGTTTCGTCAGGTCGATGCCGTTTTCGGCGAGCCGGTCGATGACCGGGCCGAACGCCTCGCGCAGCTGATCCTCGGGAATGTGCTCGAAGCTCAGCCACGCGCCGCCGTTCTCGGTGGCGCGGCCGGCCTCCGCCTCCTTGGTGATGCCGTAGGAGATGATGTCGCGGGTCGTCGTGTATTTCTCCGCGTCCTCGCCGCCGTAGCGGTGCAGGAATTCCTCGCCCTCGCCGTTGAACATGCGGCCGCCCAGCTTGTAGCGGAACGGGTCCCACATGATCGGATCCATGCCGACGAGCCGTGGAGCTAGATGGCCGATCGGGAAGAACTGCGGGAACTCCATGTCGATCAGCTCGGCGCCGGCGCGGAGCGCCATCGCATAGGCGTCGCCGTTCATGTTCACAGACGCGCTGTTGCGCGCATAGAGGCGCGTCAGCCCGCCCGCCGCGAGTATCACCGCGCCGGCAGCGATGGTCACCGGCGTCTCGTCCTCGAGGTTCCAGCCGACAGCGCCGACTGCGATCCCGTCGTCCACCACCACGTCGTTGATCGCGAGCCCGCTGACGCGGATGCAGCTTTCGGCGCGCGCGACCTGGGTGCGGAGGCACTTTGCGACGGCCGGGCCGGTGTTGAGAAAATCGACGTAGACGCAGCGCGGCACGCTGTGGCCGGGCGCCATCACGCCGGTGATCGCGCCGTTCTTGCGCGCCCAGCCCACTTTCCATTCGTCCATTTCGAGGATGCGGTCGACGGCCTCGCGGCACAGGATCGCCGACAGTTCCTCGTTGCAGAGCCCGCGGCCCGCTTCGAGCGTGTCGTCGACATGCTTCGTCCAGTGGTCTGGCTCCTGCGTGCCGAGCGCGGCCGCGGTCGTCATCTGCGCCATGATGGTCGCGCCGCCGCGCCCGATCATGCTCTTGTCGGCAAGGATGACGTCGGCGCCGTTCCGTGCCGCCGCGATTACGGCATACATGCCCGCGCCGCCCGCGCCGACGACGAGGACGTCCGTTTCCAGGTGAATCATTCGGTCCCTCTCAGTTGGCGGCATTTTCCCGGATTCGCCCTCGGGCTGCAATCTGGCTCAGCGAATGACGATTTGCATAAATTGCGTATCTGACGGTCACCGGACGGATGTTAAATGAGCGTTCAGCGGAATCCGGACAGGGAGGAGACAGGGATGACGGACAAGACCGAACAGGCGCTGGTCGATGCGGCATGGCCGTACTGGGAATGCGAGGGCGAGATCGCAAAGCGGTTCTTCGCCAAGGCGACGGACGAGGATCATCTGTTCTATCTGCGCGCCCAGCTCTGGAAGGAGCTGAACCCCGTCGACGGGTTCTTCAACGGGCTGCACCGGGAGCTCAAGGAGCTCGTCGACCGGTATCCGGAAGTCGACAAGACGATCGACCGTCACGAGTACTACTTTCTGCTCACCCAGCTCGCCGAGGAGTTCAACCACTACGTCCTGCTCGCCGACATCTTCGAGTTCGTCGCCGGCCGCAAGATCGCCGC
>JAYPTI010000015.1:17550-21359 GCA_038133505.1 Alphaproteobacteria bacterium | reverse complement strand
GTCGAGAATGTCCGCGATCTCGTCGATGCCGTCTTCGGGCATGCCGAGGCCGCGGAAGCCCGTCTCCAGACCCAGCCGCCGGTTGAATTTCCACAGCCCGGTCCCCGCATCCTCGACGCTGAGCGCGCGTTCGATCCTGCGCATGGCCTCCGGCGCGCCCGCCGCGTTGGCGGCGATGGCATACGGCACGGAGATCGCGTGGCATTCGGCATGGTTCAGCGTGAAGCGCGAGCGCACCCTTTGGGCGAGCGCGTGCTCCAGCCCGGCGCGCGCGCGGAAGGCGGCGGCGAGCCAGGCGGCGTACAGCGCATCGTGCCGCGCGTCCCGGTCGGACGGGTCGTCGACGATCCTCGGCAGGCTTTCGCCCAGCCGCCGGATCGCGTCTTCCGCGAGCGTATTGAGGACCGGGTTGGTGTTCGGCCCGTAGAGGGTCTCGACCGCGTGCGCCATCGCGTTCATGCCGCTCGCTGCGGAGACCTTTGCCGGCAATCCCATCGTCAGACCCGGATCGTAGATGACCGTCCGCGGCAACGCCGTGTCCGATGCGCCCTGTATCCGGTCGAGCGTGTCGCCGATGTACCAGTTGTTCTGCATTTCGGAACCCGAATAGGTCGTCACCAGGGCGACCATCGGTTGCTCCGTTTCCGCCGCCCAGACCTTGGCAAGGCCGATGGGCGATCCGCCGCCCAGCGCGACGAGCCCTTCGGCGCCGGTGCGCGCGACGTCGGCCTTCAGAAGATCGTATGCCTCCTGCGGCATGCCTTCGGCCGAGACCGGCGAGACGGCGGCGCGGTTGCCGCCGACGAGATCGGCAAGTTCCTGCGCGACGGCTGCGCGGCCGGCGGAACAAAGGATCAGAGCGCGCTCGACCGACAGACGGTCGAGCTCGTCGCCCAACGATTTCGCCGTGCCTTCGCCGAAAACCGTGCGGGGCAGGCGTTTGTCGTAAATGAACGGTTCCATCGCCGAAGCTTAGCGCAATTCCTCCGCGTCGGGCGACGCCGCCCGACCGCAATCCAGAATCAGATTGACAGGAGCGGCTCCGGGATTTTAACACTTAGATATCAAAGCAATTAAGCGATCGGGAGAAACGGCGATGGCTATCGGGGTGGAACGGCTTTCGGACGCGATCGGCGCACGTATTACCGGGGTGGATCTTCGCGGCGGTCTCGACGACGCGACGATGCAGGAAATCCGCCAGGCGTGGCTCGAGCATTTCGTGATCGTGATTCCCGGCCAGGACCTGTCCGGCGACGACCAGATCGCCTTCACCGAGTGGTTCGGACCCCGCCAGGAAGTCCGAACGGTCAAGGTCGTCGACAAGGGGCCGCAGAACTTCATGTACGTCGCCAACAAGTCTGTCGACGGCATGCCCGGCGTCCTGCCAGACGGCGAGATGATGTTCCACACCGACCAGTGCTATTACGAGACGCCGTCGCGCGCGACGATCCTGTTCGCGCTCGAGGTGCCGTCGAAGGGCGGCAATACCCAGTTCGCCAACGCCTACCGCGCCTACGACTCGCTATCGGACGAGATGAAGCAGCGCCTGCGCGGGCTCAAGGCGCACAACGTCTACGATTACGACGCCAATGCCACGATCAAGGCGAAGGAAAGCGCGCCCGATGCGCCGCGCTGGGAGCATCCCGTCGTGATCCGGCATCCCGAGACCGGGCGCGAGGTGCTGTACGTCAACCGGCTGATGACGGATCACATCGTCGGCATGGACCGTGCCGAGAGCGACGCGCTGCTCGAGGAGCTGTTCGCGGTTCTGGAAGACCCGGCGTACCAGTACGAGCACGTCTGGACGGCGGGCGACCTTGTCATGTGGGACAACCTGTGCACGCTGCACGCGCGTACCTGGTTCGACCCGTCCGAGACCCGGGTGCTGCGCCGGACGACCGTGTCGGGAAAGCCGCCCGTCGCCGCTTTCGCCGACGCCGCCTGAGCCGGCCGGGCGGTCTCAGCCTGGCGGTATCAGGCTGTCTGGGCCCGGCAGTTGCGGAACAGCCGGGAGGCCGTCCGAAGCAGCGTTGCGGCAAAGCCGTACTGGAACCGGTAAATCCTGTGACGCACCATTTTTTTAAATCTCCGTTCTTCGGTTTCGAACGGTATTTAAGCCCGATATCCGGCCGCCGGGTGTGTCGGGCGTCACTATCACGAAAATTTTAGCTAAATCGTCGAAAACGGTTTAACGGACTGAAAACGAACGCTAATTCAGTTCCGGCCCGTGCCCAGGAAGACCGAACGCACGAATTCGCGGTACAGCAGGAGCTGCTTCGGCAGCAGCGTCGCGTCGCGGACGACCTTGCTGAGAATGATGCCGCCGTCGGCGATGGCCGAGAACATGTCGGCCATGTCTTCGAGAGAGACGTCCGCGCGCGGCGGGTAGACGTCCGCGATCTCTTCCAGGTATCCCCGGAACCGGTCGCGCCAGCGCAGGACGCCCTCGCGGTTCAGTTCCCGGACGTCCCGGTTGAACATTTTTTCCTGGTAGCAGTAGGAGGCGACGAGGCAGCCGGGATGCCCGCCCGGCAAATCCGCCATCAGCTCCGCCATCAGCTTGAGCCCGATCAGGAACGCGTGCAGCGGGTCGTCGTGCAGTTCGCGGGCGCGGGCGAACAGCTCGTCGAACAGCGTCTCCTCGCGGTCGAGATAGCGTTGCAGCAGCGCCTTCGCCAGTTCGCTCTTGTCCGGGAAGTGATAGAAGAAACCGCTCTTGGTGATGCCGACGTCGGCGATCAGCTCCTCGATCGACGTCGCCGCGAAGCCCTTGTCGAGAACGGAGCTTTCCGCCGCGTAGAGCAGCGCTTCGCGCGTGTCGGTGCCTTTTCGCCGTCCCGCTTCGCTCATCGCGTCCCCCATGCCCCGCCTGTTTACTGTACCCGCGGTACAGTTGGCCAGTCCCGGCGTCGGGCAACCGCTGGCGAACTTTATGGCGGCCTTTCCTACCGGTTTGAAATTAAAGGGTAAAAATTAATTCGCGTTACTGTACCGCCAGTCGTCTAGAGGATCAGGCCGGCGGTCGACATATTCCTTGCCGCAACCGACGGAAAGGAACCGAAGATGGCCAAGTACCAAAACAACCTCCCGCAGCTGAACGGAAAGACCGTTCTGACCGACGGCGGGCTCGAGACCGTGATGATCTTTCAGGAGGGGGTCGACCTGCCGCTGTTCGCGTCCTTCCACCTTCTGGAAACCGCCGAGGGCCGCGCGCGGCTCGACGCCTACCTCGACCGCTATATCGAGATCGCGAAGGCGTCCGGCACCGGGCTTCTCCTCGAAAGCGTGACCTGGCGCGCGAGCCGGGACTGGACGGCGCAGCTCGGCATTTCCGAGGCGGAGACGGTGCGGATCAACCGCGATGCGATCGCCTATCTCGAAAGCGTCCGCGGACGCCATGAGACGCCGGAAACGCCGATGGTGATCAGCGGCTGCGTCGGTCCGCGCGGCGACGGCTACGATCCGGGCGAGATCATGACCGCAGACGAGGCGGAGGCTTATCACGGGCACCAAATCGGCCTCCTCGCAGACGCGGGCGCCGATCTGATCAGCTTTCTCACCCTGACGAATGTCCCCGAAGCGATCGGCGCGGTGCGCGCCGCCAAAGCCGCCGGCATTCCGATCGCGGTCTCGTTCACTGTCGAGACCGACGGCCGCCTGCCGACGGGCGATGCGCTCGCCGAGGCTGTCCGGGCGGTGGACGATGCGACCGGGGCCTATCCGGCCTATTTCATGATCAACTGCGCCCATCCCGAACATTTCGGCGAGGCGCTGGCCGGGATCGACCGGATTCGCGGGCTTCGCGCCAA
>JAYPTI010000015.1:11311-17450 GCA_038133505.1 Alphaproteobacteria bacterium | reverse complement strand
CCAGTTCGCCGACCTGATGCGGTCGAATCCGCAGCTCTGCGTCATCGGCGGGTGCTGCGGCACCGATCATCGTCACATCGCGGAGATTGCCGGTTCGGTATTGGGCCGCGAACGTGCGGCGGCCTGAGCCGTCCGAACCTTGACGCGCTTGCGGCGGCCATAGGAGACTGGCCGCCGCATTCTTTTGGAGGAACCGTCATGGCCGTCGTCACACCGCTCTTCAAGGGGCACGAAGACCTGCCCGATCTCGCCTCGCGTTTCGTCGCGGTCGACGACATCCCGTGGAAGCCGACTCCCTGCGAGGGAATCGAGATGAAGATTCTCATGGAGGACGAGGACACCGGCATGATGACCGCCCTGTTCAAGTGGGAACCCGGCTCGAAGCTCACCTTCCACGAGCATGTGGCGCTCGAGCAGACGTTCGTGCTAGAGGGCACGCTGGTCGACGACGAGGGCGAGGTGACGGCCGGCAACTACGTCTGGCGGCCCGCCGGCAGCCGGCACGATGCGTGGTCGCCCAACGGCGCGCTCATCCTGTCGATATTCCTGAAGCCGAATATCTTTCTCGACGGCGAGAACGAAGGCGTTCAGCTGAAATAGGGGCGCGGGCGGCCTGGCCGTTTGCGGCCCGCCCGATTACTCCATCAGGCTCGGCAGGAACGTGACGATGTCGGGGAAGATCGTCATCAGCGCCATACCGAGCAGCGTCAGCCCGACGAACAGCCACGATGCGCGGAAGATGTCGCCCATCGGGATGTCCTGCGCGGCGGCCTTGACCGCGAACATCACGTAACCGAACGGCGGCGTGATCGCCCCCAGCGTGATGTTCAGCAGGAACAGCAGCCAGAACCAAACCGGATCGAATTCCAGCACCTTGAGGATCGGCAGGTAGATCGGGATGACCACCAGCATCAGCCCGAGCTGGTCGATGAACATGCACAGGATGAACGGCAGCAGCATCATCAGGAAGAACATCACCCAGCGGTTCACGTCGAGGCTGGTGACGACTTCGGTCAGCGCCGATGTGGCGCCGGTAAAGGCGAGGAGCTGGGTGAACATCACCGCGCTGCACAGGATCAGCAGGATGACGGAGGCGAGCAGCGCCGCTTCGCCGACCGCCTCGAACAGCATGCGGAAGCTGAGCCGGCGGTAGTAGGCCGCCGTGAGAATCGCGCCGAGCACGCCGGTCGCCGCCGATTCCGACGGCGTCGCGACACCCAGCATGATCAGCCCCATCACCATGAAGATGATGACCGAGAACGGCAGCAGCCCGGCGAGCGCCTTGAGCTTGCCGGAGAAGTCGATCTGCGCGCTTTCTTCGCCCTCCGGGGCGAGCGACGGATCGAGGCGCACCTTGATCAGGCACGCGGCGACGAACATCGCGGCGAGCACGAGGCCCGGGATCACTCCGGCGATCAGCAGCGCCGCGATGGAGACGTCCGCCAGCGTGCCGACGATGATGGCGAGGATCGACGGCGGAATGATCGGCGCGAGACAGGCGCCCGCGAGGATCGTGCCGATCGAGAGATTCGTATCGTAGCCGCGCTGGCGCATGATCGGCAGCAGCGACCGGCCGAGCATCGCGCCGACGGCGATGGCCGATCCCGACAGCGCGCCGAGCACGGTCGACAGCGAGATCGACAGCACGTACTGGCGGCCGCGCACCCGCCCGACCAGCTTGTCGATGGAATCGAGCAGCACTTCCATGCAACCCGACCTGAACAGGATTTCGCCGAGCAGGATGAACAGCGGCACGGTGCCGAGGGCGGCGGTCGTCGCCGTCTCGTAGACCGAGTTCACCACCATGCCGAACGCGGCATCGCCCAGCAGCATGACGACGCCGGAAACGATGATGATCAGGAAGGCGAGGAAGATCGGCGCGCCCGTCATGAACAGCGCGACGAGGATCGCGATGCCGATCGTCAGCGTCCAGTACCACTCCATCAGACGTCACCCACCAGCTCGTCGCGCCGCGGCGTGATCCAGGAAAACGGCTTGACCGCGTCCGCCGGGATCATGGCGCGCAGGAAATAGAGGGCGGCGCCGACGAAGCCGAACGTGATCCACGCCGACATCCAGATCTTCGGAAGCGGGTGGTTCTGTTCAGTCACGAGTTGCATCTCGATGTGCCGGAGGTTTTCGCCGTAGCTCATCCAGGCGGCGAACAGGCAGACGGCAATACCGACGAGGCCCGTGAAAAGCGTCAGGACGCCGCGCAGCGACGGCACGAGCTCCTGCAGCAGGCTGATCGAGATGTGCTGACCCATCCGCGTCGCGTGCGGGACCATCGCGAAGATGGTGATGATCAGTAGGTTGGCGAACGTGTCGTTGGCCCAGTCGGTGGCGACGCCGAGGAAGTAGCGCGTCACCACCTCGTAGCAGTAGATCGCCGCCATCGAGGCAAGGGCGAGGGCGCCGGCGAGATATCCCGCATCGGTAATTCCGTCGTGCAGACGGCAGAGTCCGCGTACGAGACCCATCGCCGGTCCCCCTTTACCCCTGTTCGGACGAGAGCCGCTTACTTGAGGCTCGCGGGCGCGTCGCCGGCGGCCTTGGCCAACTCGTAGAGTTTCATCACCTCGTCGGCGGTCTTCTTGTTGCCCGCCATCGAGAGGTTCCAGACGCCCTTGTTGTAGTCGGCGAGCATCTTGGCCGCGATTTTCTCGTCGATCCACGTCTCCTGGACGCCCAGCTCCTTGAGCTTCTTGATCTCGTTCTCGGTCGCTGCGTTGAACTGCGCGGGAACCTTCTGCTCCAGCGTGCGGCCGAGGTCGAGCAGCAGCTTCTGATCGTCCTTGGACAGCTTGTTGAAGCGGTTGAGGTTCATGGTGACGGTGTAGGGCGAAACGCCGAAACGCGGCCGCATCATGTATTTCGCGACCTCGTACCATTTGAAGTTCACGGCGCCGAGGATCGGCCAGCAGGCGCCGTCGACCACGCCGCGCTGAAGGGCGGCGTAGATCTGCCCGCCGCTGAGGTTCACCATCGATCCGCCGAGCGGCTCGACGATGGGGCGGTAGAGGGCGTTGGCGCGGATCTTGCGGCCGCCGAGCGGATTTTCCATCTTCTTGACCGGCTCTTTGAGCATGACCTGGAAGATGTTGGCGTCCGTGCCGCCCATGACGTGCGAGATCATCTTGAGGCCGTAACGCTGCATTTCCTTGTCGGCGAACTGCCAGTATCCCTTTTCGCGCCAGCGTTCCGAGCTTGCCGGCATGGCGAAGAAGGCCATCGGGACGCCGGTCGTGCCGAGATAATAGGGGGCGACCGACAGGTTCAGGTCGAACACGCCGGCGGCGGTCGGCTGGAACTGCTGGTTCGGCTTGATCACCTCGGGTCCCGAAAAGACGGTCTTGATCCGGCCCTTCGACGCTTCCTTGAGCATGTCGCCGTACTGATAGGCGATCATCGGCGTGCCTTCGTACCGATTGTCCCAGGCGGTCAGGTATTTCAGCGTGATGTTCTGGGCAGAAGCGGCTGCCGGCAGAACTAGCGTCGCCGCTACCGCGGCGCAGATCGAACGGAATTTCATGTGGGTCTCCTCATCCTCCTCGACGGACGCTCGTTGCGGCGTCCGTTCCTGCACCGAGAAAGGTAGACATCGCGGCGGGGAGCGGTCAACCGCATTCGTTCGTTTACGAACAATCCTTTTCGGAAGTCGTTTGCGGAATTCTGTCCCGCCCGAAATTGAACTAGACTGACGGCATGTCGGATTCGGATGCCGTTCTGTTCGCCAACGAGGTCTTCTACCGCGCGTTCGCCGACCGCGACGAAGCGGCGATGGAAGATCTCTGGTCGCACGTCGCGCCGGTTGCATGTCTGCATCCGGGCTGGGGCCCGCTGTTCGGGCGCGACGAGGTTATTCAGAGCTGGCTCGCCATCATCCGCAACCCGGACTCGCCCGCGATCCTGTGCCACGACGCGTATGCGCTCGTGTACGGAGAGACCGCGAGCGTCGTCTGCTTCGAGGAGATCGGCGGCAATTTTCTGGTCGCGACCAACACGTTCGTCCGCGAGGGCCGGGTCTGGAAAATGGTCAATCACCAGGCCGGGCCGACATCCGTGCGCCCCGAGATCGAGTCCGACGGACCGCGCGGTCCGGTCAATTAATCACAGCGCGTCTTCGGCGACATTCATGAATTCCGGCACCGGCCGCTTCGTCCACTTCGCGAAATACGTCTTTCCGGCGCGGTAGTAGGCGCGATACGCCTCGACCGAATCGTCGCGCTTGCAGATGTCGGGCATCGCCTGCGGCGGATCGCGCCAGCCCGCGTCCGGCATTTCGGGCGGCGGCGCCATCTCGTCGATGATGTCTTCGGAAGCGTGCCGCTTGCCGTAGCGGAAGGTGTATTCCGCGCACAGCGCCTTGCCGAACCGGACGAGCCAGTCGAAATGCCGCGTGCTGTCCCCGGCCCATAGGACGGAGGGATGCTTGGCGTGGGTCGGCTTGTAGGGCGCCGGCGCGCCGTACCGGTGACGGGTGGTGCACAGGATCTGAGCGGTTTCGAGCGCCATCTTCACCACATGGCTGTCGCAGTGGTAGCGCACCGCACGCTCGATATCGCGGTCGAGATAGAAAATGTTCATCGCAGGAGGTACGTCTCCGCGCGATGATCGGATCAGGTTACTCCGCGGCGGCGCTTTCCCCGGCGAGAACGCGGCCGATCAGGGCGACCGTCTCGTCCTTGCCGTAGAGCGCTGCGAACGAGCCGAAACGCGGCCCCTGGCTCTGGCCCAGCAGCACTTCGTAGAGCGCCTTGAACCAGTCGCGCAAATTCTCGAACTCGTGCTGCTTGCCGACTTCGTAGACCTCGTTCTGGATCGCCTCGGCGTCCGCGTCGGCGGGCAGCGCCTCGACCGCCGAGACCAGATCGGCGAGCGCCGCGCTTTCCTGTGCGGTCGGTGCGCGGTAGCTCTTGTTCGGCTTTACGAAATCCCGGTAGTAGGCGATCGCATAGCCGACGAGCCGGTCGAGGATCGGCGCCGTCTCCCGCGTCGCCTCGGGCGCGTAGCGGGTGATGAAGCCCCACAGGACGGCCGAGTCTTCCGTGTTGCAGACGCTGGCGAGGTTCAGGAGCAGCGCGAAGGTGACGCCCGCCTCCGGCGACGGCGGCTGGCCGTGGTGAATGTGCCACGCCGGATTTTCGAGCCTGGCCGCCTCGTCCTGCTCGCCGTACTTCTCGAGATGCGTCAGGTAGTCGTCGACGTGGCGCGGGATGACGTCGAAATAGAGCCGCTTCGCCTTCTTCGGCGAATTGAACATGTAGAGCGCGAGGCTTTCCGGCGGCGCGTAGGCAAGCCATTCCTCAACCGAGAGGCCGTTGCCGCGCGACTTCGAGATCTTCTCGCCGTTCTCGTCGAGGAACAGCTCGTAGGTGAAGCCCTCGGGCGGCGTCCCGCCCAGCTTGCGGCAGATCTGGCCCGACAGGCGGACGGAATCGATCAGGTCCTTGCCCGACATTTCGTAGTCGACCTGAAGCGCCGTCCAGCGCATCGCCCAATCGGCCTTCCACTGCAGCTTGCAGTGCCCGCCGGTGACCGGCGTCTCCACCAAGCCGCTGTCCTCGTCCTCGTAGACGACGGTGCCGGCATCCGGCTTCGTCTCGACGATCTTCGCCAGCAGCACGCGCCCGGTCTTCGGGCACACGGGCAGGAACGGGCTGTAGGTCTCGCGCCGCTCGGCGCCGAGCGTCGGCTTGATGATCGCGGTGATTTCCTCGTGGAGCCGGAGGATCTCCAGCAGCGTCGTATCGAACCGGCCCGACGTGTAGCACTCCGTCGCGCTCCGGAATTCGTATTCGAAGCCGAAGGTGTCGAGAAAGTCGCGCAGCCGGGCGTTGTTGTGCGCGCCGAAGCTGTCGTGCGTGCCGAACGGGTCCGGCACGCTGGTCAGCGGCTTGCCGAGGTGCTCGGCCATCATTTCCTGCTGAGGGACGTTGTCCGGCACCTTGCGCAGCCCGTCCATGTCGTCCGAGAAGGCGAACAGCCGCGTCGGCACGTCTGAGATCGCCTCGAAGGCGCGGCGGACCATCGTCGTCCGCACGACCTCGCCGAACGTCCCGATATGGGGCAGGCCGGACGGGCCGTAGCCGGTCTCGAACAGCACGTAGCCCTTCTCGGGCGTGCCGCCCTTCAGGCG
>JAYPTI010000015.1:0-11301 GCA_038133505.1 Alphaproteobacteria bacterium | reverse complement strand
TTTGAGAAAGCCGATTTTGAAAAAGCCTAATCGGCCAGCTTGCGCGCTTCTTCGAACGGCCACGCCCGCGCGTCGGTCGCGAGGGCGGCGAGATCGGCCATGTGCCTGATCCTCCAAGGATTTTGCGTGGGCGGAACCTAAGGGCGCGCGCCCGCGGCGTCAACGAATTCAGGTAGCACAGCTGTCATCCCGGACTTGTTCCGGGATGACAATCGTGCGTATTGCAGCGGGTTGCTTAGTCGGCGCGTTCCCCGATCCCGGCGCGGCCCGAGCACGCCTTCGCGGCCTCCTCCGGCGGCAGGCTGGTATCCCACAGCCGCGCGATGAAGCGCCGCCCGTTCCAGCCGTCGGAGCCGTGCGAGGCGAGCCACACGGCCGGCGCCCTCATGACGCTAGGGTCGATCAGGTTGCCGTCGGCGCCCGACCGGCCCGGGTCGCCCGGATTGCCGGGCAGCAGGTTGGTATCCGCCGCGCCGCCCGGAATCAGCACGTTGCAGCTGACGCCCGTGCCTTCCAGGTCTTCCGCCCAGCACGCCGTCGAGGCCTCCAGCGCCGCCTTGGTCGGCCCGTACGGCGCATATCCTGTCCGCTGCATCGTCTGGATCGAGGTGGTGACGTTGACGATCCGCCCCCAGCCTTTCTCCAGCATGTAGGGCACCGCCTCGCGCGCGACCTGGAAGCTGCCGTTGACGTTGGTCTCGACGATCTGCGCCCACTGGTCGGGATGGACGGTCCAGAACTTGGCCGGCTCGCGGTTGAAATTCTCCGAGACCAGCAGCATGCCGACGCCAGCATTGTTGATCAGAACGTCGACCGTGTCGAATTTCTCCACCGTGTCGTAGACGATCTCGGCGCACTGCATCGGGTCGCGGATGTCCTTGACGGTTGCCTCGACCGTGCCCGGCAGGCCCTTCGCCTCGGACACGATGTCGTCGGCGATGTGCATCGCCGCCATGACGTTCGCGCCCGCTTCGGCCAACGCCAGCGTCATCGCGCGCCCGAGCCCGCGCCCGCCGCCGGTGACGATGCAGGTTGTGCCGGATAAATCTATGTCGGTCATTTCGCCCCCCGCGTTCCCGTCCATAGGAATAACACGGTCGGCGGGTACGCTCACGTCCGCCGTTGCACCATTCTGAGCCGCGTCAGGATCAGAATCAGCAAACACGCCACGCCGAACATCATGAACAGCGAGGCGTCGAAGTCGCCGGTGACGTGGGCGAGGGCGCCCATCGACATCGGGCCGAGCACGCCGCCGACCTCGCCGACCGAGAAATAGAGCCCGCTCGCCGCGCCGACGCGGCTCGAGCTGCCGTCGCCGGAATCCATCAGCAGCAGGATCGAGATCGACGTCATCGCGCCGCGGCACATGCCCTGGACGACGAGGCCGATGGCGACCAGCGCGTCGTTCTGCGACCAGACGAGGATCGTCGCCGTGGCGGCGCAGCAGAACAGGCCGAGCAGTATCTGGAACCGCCATTCCGGCGTCGCCATGCGGGGCAGCGACAGCGAGGCGACCATGCCGAACAGCGTCGGGATGGCGGCCCAGTAACCGGCTTCGGACGGCGTCATGCCGTAGGACCGCAGCAGCTCCGGCAGCCAGTGGTTCATGCCGTGATTGTAGAAAAGGATGAACAGCCCCATCAGGAGGACGAGCCGGACGACGGGGTCGCGCACCAGTTCGAGGAACACCTCCACGGAGCCGCGTTTCGGCTCCGCCTTCAGTTTCGCCTCCATCGCGCGGCTTGCGGGGTGGGCGCTGATGAGCATCCAGATCACGCCCGATGCCAACACGAAGCCCGAGACGAGGAACATCACGTCGCGCCAGTCGCCGCCCACCAGCGGCAGGAACACGCTGTTGGTGAGCGCCACCGCGACGATGCCGCCCGACGCGTTGCCGGTGAAGTAGATGCCCATGGCGAGGCCGCGGTTCTTGCCGGTGAACCACAGGCTGACCACCTTCGGTGCGCCCGACGAGATCAGCGGACCGCCCAGGCCGAACACCATCACGGCGAGCAGCAGCGTGACGTAGTCGCTTGCGAAGCCCCGCAGGAAAACGGACAGCGCGATCACCAGCGTGGCGACGAACATAGCCCGCCGCGGCCCGAACCGGTCGAGCATGCCGCCGCCCGGCACCGACGAGAAGATATAGGTGAGCTGCCACGCTGCCAGCACCGTGCCCATCTGGCCCCGATGCATATTGAGATCGCCCATGATCTTGTAGACCAGCGGCGCGATCGACGTGATCGCCATCGCGAACGTGAAATAGACCAGCCACACGCCCGCCAGCATCGCCCACCGGTAGGGGTGGAGCGGTCCGGTCGGCGCGTTGGTGTCGCTGGCGGTGGGGGCGAGGGCCATGCGTTCCGTTTAGGCCATTTTACGCGGCGAGGGAATGCGGCCGGGTAGCGTCAGAAAAGCCCCTCGACGATTCCGCCGTCGCCCAGCCGGATCGAGTTCGCGGCCGGCACGCGCGGCAGGCCCGGCATGGTCATGATGTCGCCGCAGATGGCGACGACGAACTCGGCGCCGGCCGACAGCCGCACCTCGCGCACCGGCACGATGTGGTCGAGGGGCGCGCCCTTGCGGTCCGGGTCGGTGGATAAACTGTACTGCGTCTTCGCCATGCAGACGGGCAGGTGGCCGTAGCCTTCTTCTTCCCAGCGCGCGAGCTGGTCCTGCAGGCTCTTGTTCGCGACCGCCTCGGACGCGCGGTAGATTTCGCGGGCGACCGTGTTGATCTTCTCGAAAAGGCCCATCTCGTCCGGGTAGAGCGGCTTGTAGGCTGCCGTGCCGCCGTCGGCGATCTCGACGACCTTGTGCGCCAGCGCCTCCGTGCCCGCGCCGCCGTCGGCCCAGTGCGTGCACGGCACGACCTCGGCGCCGGCTTCGCCCGCGACCTCGGCGATCGCGGCGATCTCCGCGTCCGTGTCGGTGACGAAGCGGTTGATGGCGACCACCGGCGGGACGCCGAACTTCTTCACGTTCTCGATGTGGCGCTTGAGGTTGGCGAGGCCTTCGGTGACCGCCCCGACGTTCTCGGCGCCGAGGTCGGCGCGCGCGACGCCGCCGTGCATCTTGAGCGCGCGCACCGTCGCCACGATCACCGCCGCGGCGGGCTCGAGCCCCGCCTTGCGGCACTTTATGTCGAAGAATTTTTCCGCGCCCAGATCCGCGCCGAAGCCCGCCTCGGTCACGACGTAGTCCGACAGCCGCAGCGCCGCATCGGTCGCCATCACCGTGTTGCAGCCGTGGGCGATGTTGGCGAACGGCCCGCCATGGACGAAGGCCGGGTTGTTCTCCAGCGTCTGGACGAGGTTCGGCATCAGCGCGTCCTTGAGCAGGACCGCCATCGCGCCGTCGGCGCTCAACTGGCCCGCCGTGATCGCCTCGCGCTTCCGCGTCTGGCCGACGACGATGTTGCCGAGACGGCGCTCTAGATCGGCGAGCGACGTCGAGAGACAGAAGATCGCCATCACCTCGGAGGCGACCGTGATGTCGTAGCCCGCCTCGCGCGCGAAGCCGTTGGCGACGCCGCCGAGCCCGACCGTGATGTCGCGCAAGGCGCGGTCGTTCATGTCGACGACGCGCCGCCACGAGACGCGCCGCGAATCGAGGCGCAGCTCGTTGTCCCAGTAAATGTGATTGTCGATCATCGCAGCGAGCAGGTTGTTGGCCGCGCCGATGGCGTGCATGTCGCCGGTGAAGTGGAGGTTGATGTCTTCCATCGGCACAACCTGCGCGTAGCCGCCGCCCGCCGCGCCGCCCTTCATGCCGAAGCACGGGCCGAGCGACGGCTCGCGGATGCAGATCGCCGCCTTCTTGCCGATCCGGTTGAGCCCGTCGCCGAGGCCCACGGTCGTCGTGGTCTTGCCTTCGCCCGCCGGCGTCGGCGTGATCGCGGTGACCAGGATCAGCTTGCCGCGCGGCCGGTCGGCCAGCGAATCGATGAAGCCGAAATCGACCTTCGCCTTGCTGCGGCCGTAGGGGATGAGCGCGTCGGCGGGGATGTCGAGCCGCGCGCCGATGTCTTCGATCGGCTTCAGTGTCGCGGCGCGTGCGATCTCGATATCGGAACCTTGGGCGGCCATGCGGAAATCCGTTCAGGAAGGTGGCGGGACGAACGGGGCCAAGCTTACCCGTTCGTCCGCGCCATTCCAGTCCCTTTCGGCGGCCGGCCGAAGGGCTGCGGATTACGCCGCCATGTCGAACACCAGCGCTTCCGCATCGGACGTCGCGGTGAGCGACAGCGCCGTCTCGCCGTCGAGCGCGGCGCCGTCGCCCGCGGCCAGCGTCGCGCCGTTGACGTCGACGGACCCGCGCGCCACCTGGACCCAGACTTTGCGGCCGGGGCGAAGCTCGAGCGCCGCCGTCTCGCCGTCGTCGAGCAGCGTCGCATACAGATCGACGTCCTGATGCAGCTTCAGCGCGCCGTTGCGCGCGTCGCCGGCGGCGACGAGACGCAGCTTGCCGCGGCGCTCCGCGTCGGGAAACGTCTTCTGCTCGTACCCCGGGTCGATCCCGTCCTCTTCCGGGATGATCCAGATCTGCAGGAAGTGAACGAGGTCTTCCTGAGAGTGGTTGTATTCGCTGTGGCGGATGCCGGTGCCGGCGCTCATGCGCTGGACCTCGCCGGGCCGGATCACCGAGCCGGTGCCGATCGAATCCTTGTGCTCCAGTGCGCCGTCGAGAACGTAGGAGACGATCTCCATGTTCTCGTGGCCGTGGGTCGGGAAGCCCTGGCCCGGTTGCACGCGGTCCTCGTTGATGACCCGCAGCGGGCCGAAGCCCATATGCGCCGGGTCGTAGTAATGCCCGAACGAAAACGTATGGCTGGACTCGAGCCAGCCGAGATTGGCCTTGCCGCGGTCGTTGGCGCGTCGAACCTTGATCATCCGTGTGTCCTCCAGTCGAAAGCGGCCCCAAGGGGGGCGTCGATGGGATGAATCTGGCCTGTCCGTAACAATAAACAATATGCGAAAGAAGACCCATATTGCATCCAAATCAGATACAATAGGCCATGGACAGATTCGACAGCCTCAGGGCGTTCGCCGACGTCGTGGAGACCGGCAGCTTCGCCGCCGCCGCCCGCCGGCGGGGCGCGACGCGGTCGTCGGTCAGCAAGCTGGTCGCGCGGCTGGAGGACGATCTCGGCGTCCGGCTGCTGAACCGGACGACGCGGCGCGTGTCGCCGACCGAGGCGGGCGAGACCTATTACGCGCGCGGCGCCGCGATCCTCGCGGACCTCGAGGACGCCGGCCGCGAGATCGCGGGGCTGCAGGACGAACCGCGCGGCACGATCCGGCTCAATGCGCCGATGTCGTTCGGGACGCTCCATCTCGGCCCGGCTCTCGCCGATTTCATGGCCGAGTGGCCCGATCTCGCCGTCGAGGCGACGCTGAGCGACAGCCGGGTCGACCTGGTGGAGGAGGGGTACGACCTCGTGCTGCGCATCGCGGCGCTCGAGGATTCGAGCCTCATCGCGCGCCGTCTCGCGCCGATCCGCCGCGTGATCTGCGCCTCGCCCGGCTATGTCGCGGCGCACGGCGCGCCCGCCCACCCGCGGGAGCTCGCCGATCATCGCTGTCTGCAGTACGGCCATCTCGCGACCGGCAACAGCTGGCGGCTCGAAGGGCCGGACGGCGTCCATACCGTGCGGCTGACCGGCGTGCTGTGCTCGAACAACGCGGAGGTGCTGTGCGCCGGCGCGGTGAGGGGCCTCGGCATTGCGCTGCTGCCGACCTTTATCGCCGGCCCCGATCTGCAGGAAGGACGCCTGCAGACGATTCTCGACGACTACGCCGCGCCCGACGTGGCGCTGCACGCCCTCTATCCGCCCGCGCCGCGCGTGCCGGCCAAGATCAGGCTGCTGATCGATTTCCTGCGGGCGCGTTTCGGCGACGCGCCGCGCTGGGATCTGATCAGATAAAGAGAATCCCGCTTAGCCGTTCGTTGCCGCCTGTGCCGCACGGCGGCCCGCGATCCGGCCCGACGTGAAGGCCCAGCCGATGTGGTGGCCGTGGCCCTTCAGCATCAGCCCGCCCTGGCCGGCCGATCCCGCCGCCCACAGGCCGGGGATCGGCTTGTCGCCTTCGCCGAGCAGCCGCAGCTCCTCGTCGACGGCGAGGCCGCCGCCGGTCAGCACGATATAGCTCTTGGCCGGGCCCAGCGCGTAGAAGGGCGCCTGCGTCAGCTTGTTCGGCACATCGCCGCCGTTGTGCCCGGCGATGGCGGCTTCGAGCGCTGCGGCGTCCATGCCGAGCTTTTCGGCGAGCGCCGGGATGCTGTCGGCGCGGTGGAAGATGTCCGGCCGCGTCTTCCGGAAATCGTCGAAATAGGCGTAGGCGACGCCGGGCGCGGTGGCGACGAAGTGCGGCCAGGCCGAATAGAGCTTCGCCAGCGCCGCATCGACGATCACGTAGCCGATCTTGTCCGGCCGTTCGGCAGTGCGCAGGCCGAGTTGCGGCGGCGGCGCGTCGATGCGTGCGCCGGTCTTGTCGACGAGCAGCGCGCCCGCCTGGAACAGGTGCAGCTCCGGCGCCATCGACGTCGTCGTGAAACGCAGGACGAACGGGCGCAGCAGCCAGTCGGGCGCGTAGGTGAGGCCGAGCTTCATCGTCTTGGTCACGAGCCGCGACGGCGGCAGGCGGCGCTCGATCGTCTCCTTCGGCGGCGGCACGAACCGCAGGTTGGGACCCGACAGGATGTCGCCGTTGATCACCCGCGCGCCCAGCGGGAAGGCCATCTCGTGGCCGTCGCCGGTCGCGGTCGGGTTCATCGCGTCGACGCGAGAGACTTCCGCGGAGATGTATTTCGCCTTCAGGCTTTCGCTCGCCGCGTAGTCGCCGCTCGCAAGAACGGTGGCGCGGGCGGAAATCGTGACGGGGCCGTCCGGGCCGGTGCCTTCGATGCCGGTCACGGCGCCGTCCTCGACGAGGAACTTCGAGGCACGCACGCCGCAGCGGACATCGACGCCGACCTTCCGCGCATGGGCGCCGAGCCGGGCGATATAGGCGCGCGAGCTGGGCAGCACGTTGTGCATGCGCGGCTTCGTGTGCGGCGGTTCCGGCATCGGGCCGAAGAATTCGACGCCCATCGACATCAGCCAGCGCATCGTCTGGTTCGCATTGTCGACGAAGATCCGGCGCAGTGCCGGGTTGTCCCGGTCGGCGTCCTTGCCGGAGAATTTCGGCATGTCCTCGAAGTGGGCGTCCGGGCCGTCCTCGATTCCGGCGGCGAGCTGTTGCGGGGTCTGCGTCGCGGTGAACGAGCCGATCGACCAGGCGGTCGTGCCGCCGAGCTCGGGGTTCTTTTCGATCAGAACCGTCCGCGCTCCCCGTTCCTTCGCCTCAATCGCAGCGGCGAGGCCGGCCCCGCCGCCGCCGATCACCAGCACGTCGCACTGAAGTTCCGTCATCGTACCCTCCCTGTTTCGCGCAATTTACACCGCCGCGGCCGTCCGCCAAACCATGTGACAACGTTCGTTTCAGACGATAGGTTGCGGCCGATGACCGACCAGTTCCCGATGAAAATGTTCTGGAATTTCCGGCGGCTGACCGCCGCTTCCGCGTTTGCGGTCCTCGCGCTCGCAGCCCTGTATGCCGCGCCTGCCGCCGCCCAGAACCCGGCTGTCCTCAAGGCGCAGGCCGCGCAGGCGGAATCCCAGAAACAGGCCGTCGCCAAGCGCCAGCAGCGCGAAAAAGCCGCTGCCCTCGAAGCTTCCGGCCTGTCGGCGCCCGAAATAGACGATCTGATCGCCACCCTCGAGAGCCAGGACGCCCGCGACCGGCTGATCAGGAACCTCAAGGGGCTGCGCGCCGTCTCGAAGGGAGAGGCGGCCGTCCCTGACGAGGGAGAATCCGGCGCCGCCGACATCATGAGCGGCCGCGCCCGCATCATCGGACTGATCTCTGACCGCATCGAAGCGGTCAGCGCCCAGCTCGTCGCGGGCGCGGGCCTGCTCGTGGACGCGCCGCGCCTGCTCGACTGGGCGGAGCGCCAGTACACCGAGCCCGACAAGCGCGAGATCTGGCTCCGCGTGATCTGGAAGGTTCTGCTGGTGATCGCCGCGGGCTTTGTGGGCGAATTCCTGTTGCGGCTTCTGCTGCGGGGGCCGCGGAGCGCGATCGAGGGGCAGCAACTGCCGAGCCTGATGGTCCGCATCCCGTTCCTGCTGGCCCGGACGGTCGTCGACATCATTCCCATCGCCGCGTTCGGCGCGGCGGCCTATATCGTCCTGTCGCTGCTCGATCCCGGCCAGGTGACGCGGCTGGTCGCCATTGCGCTGATCAATGCGAGCGTGATTGCCCGGTCGATCATGGCCGCCGCGCGGATGCTGTTCGCGCCGCGCGCCTCCAACCTCAGGGTGCTGAACCTTTCGGACGAGACGGCGAACTACTTCGTCATCTGGACGCGCCGCTTCGCGAATCTCGTCGTCTACGGATACTTCCTGGCCGAGGCGGCGCTGCTGCTCGGCCTGCCGGCGAGCGGGCATTCCGCGGTGATGAAAGTCATCGGCCTGCTGCTCGTTCTGCTCGCGATGATTTTCATCCTTCAGAACCGGAAAAGCGTCGGCGATGCGATCCGCGGCGGTCAGGAACGGGGCTCGCGCGGCCTGCGCATGATGCGGCGGCGGTTCGCGGACGTCTGGCACGCGCTCGCGATCGTCTATGTGTTCGCGCTGTATCTCGCCTGGGCGCTGGAGATCCGCGGCGGGTTCGAATTCGTGTTCGAGGCGACGCTCCTCAGCCTGGTCATCCTCGTCGCGGCGAAGCTGATCATGATCGCCTCGCATCACGCCATGGAGGCCGGCTTCGGCATCCGGCAGGAGACGATGGACCGCTTCCCCGGTCTCGCCTTCCGGGCGAACCGCTATTTCGCGATCCTGCATTACGTGATCAACGGCGTGGTGCTGGTGCTCGCGACGTTCGCGATTCTCGAGGCGTGGGGCGTTAACGCCTTCGACTGGGTCGGCACGCCGCTCGGCCGGCGGATCTCCGGCAGCGTGATCTCCATCGCGCTGGTGAGCGTGCTGTCGATCCTGTTCTGGGAAATGGTGGCGTCGGTCATCGAACGCTATCTGTCGCGCGGCGAGAACGGCGACGGCGATATCAGCGCGCGTGCGCGGACGCTGCTGCCGCTGCTGCGCAAGGCATCGCTGATCATCATCGCCACCATCGGCGGTTTCATCATCCTGTCGCAGGTCGGGGTCGACATCGGCCCGCTGCTCGCCGGCGCCGGCGTCGTCGGCCTCGCCGTCGGATTCGGCTCGCAGACGCTGGTGAAGGATGTGATCACGGGTCTGTTCATCCTCGCCGAGGACCAGTTCGCCGTCGGCGACGTGGTCCGCGTCAGCGACAAGTCGGGTCTCGTCGAGGCGATCACCATCCGCACCATCCGGCTGCGCGACCTCGCCGGAAACGTTCACACCATTCCGTTCAGCGCGGTGACGACGGTTGAGAACATGACCAAGGATTATTCGCGCTATGTCTTCAACGTCGGCATTGCCTACCGCGAAGACGTCGACGAGGTTATCCAGGTGCTGCGCGATCTCGGCGCGGAAATGCAGGCGGACGAATACTACGGCGCGCTGATCAACGAGCCGCTCGAAATCCTCGGGCTCGACAGCTTCGGCGACTCCGCGATCGTCATCAAGGCGCGCTTCACGACCAAGCCGATCAAGCAGTGGGAGGTCGGCCGCGAGTTCAACCGGCGCATGAAGCGAAAGTTCGACGAGCTCGGCATCGAGATTCCGTTCCCGCACCAGACGGTCTATTTCGGCGAGAACAAGGGCGGCGGCGCGCCGCCGGCGTTCGTCTCGCTGGCCGCCAACCGCGGCGGCGGACAGCCGGGCGACGCGGGTCCGTCCGGCGGCGGTCCGGCGCGAACGGACCGCGTCGACAACGCCCCCGATGATAACTGAATGCAACGGCTGAGCCGATGAGCGCGCTGCGCGTCGACCGCATGGGCCGGGTGAACTGGCTCGGCCTGTGGACCCACTACATGAAGGAGGTGCGCCGGTTCTGGAAGGTCGGCTTCCAGACGCTGGTCGCGCCGATGGTCACGACGCTGCTGTTCCTCGCGGTCTTCTCGCTCGCGCTCGGCCGCGCCGTCGAGACGGTTAAGGACGTGCCGTTCGAGATATTCCTCGCGCCCGGCCTGATCGTGTTCGCCATCGTCCAGAACTCGTTCGCGAACACGTCTTCCTCGATGCTGATCCTCAAGATCCAGGGAAGCATCGTCGATCTGCTGATGCCGCCGATGACGCCGGCGGAACTGACGATCGGATTCATCGCCGGCAGCGTCACGCGGGGCGTGATCGTCGGCGTGCTGGTCGGCTCGGTGATGTGGCTGACGACGGGGCTGGCGGTCGTAAACCCCTGGATCGTCGCGTTCCACGGCGTATCGGCGTCGATCATGCTGTCCGCGCTCGGGCTGATCACCGCGATCTGGGCGGACAAGTACGACAATGTCGCCTCGGTGACGAACTTCATCATCACGCCGCTGTCGTTCCTGTCGGGGACGTTCTACTCGATCGAGCGCCTGCCCGATTTCTGGCAGACGGTCGCGATGTTCAATCCGTTTTTCTATCTGATTGACGGCCTCCGCTCCGGCTTCATCGGCACGTCGGACGCGCCGATCTGGACCGGCATCGCCGTGATAACGATCCTCAACGTGATCCTCATCGGCATCTGCCACGCCATGTTCGCGCGCGGCTACAAGCTCAAGGACTGAGGCCGGTCAGAGCCCCCCTCCCTAACCCTCCCCCCGCAAGCGGGGACAGGGGATAAAGTTTTGCTCGTGCATTTTTGTCCCCTCCCCCTTGAGGGGGAGGGCCAGGGATCGGGTGAAGCTCGATTATTCCGCCGCGTCGAGGATGTGCTGCGGCGTCGACGAGACGACTTCGCCGTATTTCGGCAAAAAAGCGCCCTTTTCGAGGTCCTCGATGAACGTGACGAATTCGGGCGCGATGTCCCGGAGCTCGACGAGGATGCGCTTGTGTTCCTCGATGCTCGCCCACTCGCCGATCAGCCAGAAATGGTCGTGGTCCTCGGTGTCGCGCAGCATCACGCCGTCCTTCACCTGATAGGGCGACTTGTGCATCGGATTGCCGTCCGAGTAGTCGAACTCCTCGAACTTCCTCACGAACTCCTCGCCCGTGCCGGGCTTAACGCGGAAATCGTAGATGTGAAAGAAGTTGCCTTTGGCGGCCAGCGGTACGAGCGCCATGGGATAGCCTCCTATTCAGTTGCGGTACCGGCCCGCTCCCCCTCCCGGCCACCCAACGCCAGTATCCTCATGGGG
>JAYPTI010000014.1:17099-36803 GCA_038133505.1 Alphaproteobacteria bacterium | reverse complement strand
CAGCTCCTGGAGATGGCGGAACGAGGTGTAGCCGGCGCCGAAATCGTCCAGCGCGACGCGGCAGCCGAGATCGCGCAGCGTGGCGACGAAGTGGCAGCACGCCTCCAGATCCTCGAGGCCCGCGGTTTCGGTGATCTCGACGACCATCCGTTCCGCGATGTCCGGCCGGCCGTGCAGCAGCGCGATGGTGCTGCGCATCCAGGACCGGTCGGTCGTGGTCAGGCCCGAGACGTTGATCGCGATGCGTGACTCCCGGTAGCGCGACAGCACGTCGACCCCGCGCTCGAGTACCGCGCGATCGACGCTGCGGATCATGCCGAGATCCTCGACGACTGGCATGAACCGGGCTGCCGGAATCACTTCACCGTCTGCCTCCACGAGACGCAGCAGGCACTCGTGCAGGATCGGCTCCCGGGTGACGGCGTCCACGATCGGCTGGTAGGCGAACTGCATGCGCGGCTCGCCGAGTGCGCGCTGCACCCGTTCGGCGACCACGACGCAATCGCGGTGATAGGCGATCTGCTCTTCCGACAGGGCGTAGGTGACGGCGCAGTCGCGTCCCGCCTGCTTGGCGCTCTGAAGCGCGACTTCCGCCCGGCGCATGATGTCCAGCGCCGTGCTGGCGGCGCCGGGGAACGGGACGGCGCCGATGGAGGCGGTGACGTAGACCGGACCGTCGGCGGTCACGATCGGCTTTTCGCGCATCGTCGACAGGATCTTTTCCGCCGCGGCGTCGGTTTCCGCCTCGGGGACGTTGTTCAGCAAGACCCCGAACTGATCGCCGCCGATCCGGCCGACGACGTCGCTCGCGCGGGTGCATACCTCTATCCGGTCGGCGACCGCCATCAGGATCGTGTCGGCGATGTCGTGACCCAGCGCCTGGTTCAGGATGGTGAGGTTGTCGAGCCCGACGACGAGGTAGGCGCCGTGCAGATCGTAGCGCCGGCTGAATTCGAGGGCATGATCGAGCGCTTCGCGCAGTCGCGAGCGGGTATAGAGGCCGGTCAGCGCGTCGTAGTTCGGCGCGTCTTCCGCGATCCGCGGCCGGCCGGCGCGAATGCCCGACACCCGGATGACGCCGGTCAGCCGGATGGGTCGGTCGTCTTCTCCGAACTCGATTCGCGCGCGGTCGTGGACCCACCGGCCCGTGCCGTTCGGCAGCGCGATGCGGTAGCGCGTCTCGACCGTGTTGCCGCCGACGTCGAGCCGCGACAGGCGCTGGCGGCGCTGATTTACGTCGTCGGCATGAACCAGCCGGCCGAACGCGGCGCCCGACCGCGCCACCTGCGCGACATCGATGCCGAGCGCCTCTTCGGCGCCCGGGAACCACGTCAGTGCGTCGGATTGCAGGTCCCACTCGTAAACGGCGTCGCCGATCGCGGTAAGCGCAATGCGTAAACGCTCCAGCTCTTCGAGCTGTGCGGATATGTCGGCGGCTTCCTGCACCTGTGGGACCTCCTACATGAAGGCGAATGTTGCCGCCCATCGCGACAACGGTTAGGCGCAGAATACGGGCCCATCTCTTACCCGCCTGTTAAGAAGACGGCGTTGTCACACGCTTCGCGGCCTATATTTTTCGTCAAATATTCATTTAGGTTAATAGAAAACGAGGTAATCAAGATTAAAAAATTAAGTTAAGTTTTCGAAAAACCCATATTTAAAGCCGATATTTATTAAAATAGTTGATGAAACCCTGCCGTATCCGACGTCCGGTCGACCCGGCGTCGATTCCGGGCGGTCGAACCCGTCCGCGCCGTCCGCGGACGCGGCGTCGCGCGCGAGGAAGCCGCGTTTCGCCCCGCGTCGGAAAATGCGGGCCGGCGGGCCGTTCGGGCGCAGGCGGGGCAGCCGCCCGTGCATGACGGCGCGGTGGTCGCGCAGAACGTCTTTCATGCAGCCTTCGACGCCGATCGCGAGACGAGCCTGTCCTACGCGACGCGAGCCTATCGGCAGAGCGAGGCGCTGACGCTGTCGACGCCCGTCCGTCTGTGCCGCGTCGCCTGATCTCCCTATTTTTCCCGCTTCGTCCGGATCGGTTGCCCCGGTAAGAAAACCGGGGCATTTTTGCGCGTCGTTTGACTCGCGAGAGCAAACGGCCGATCAACGATAAAGCAGGCACGGGCGGCTTCGGGCGCACGGTGCGGGGCGTGGCGACAACGGCGGGGGATCCCGGATGACGGACAGAATTACGGTCGGCAATCTTCAGGTTGCCAAGGTTCTCTATGATTTCGTGAACGACGAAGCGCTTCCCGGCACCGGGCTGGACCGGGATGCCTTCTGGCAATCGGCGAATGAAATCTTCGCGGACCTGTCGCCGAAGAACCGGGCGCTGCTCGACAAGCGCGACGCCTTGCAGGCGACGATCGACGACTGGCACCGCGCGCGCAAGGGCAAGGATTTCGATGCCGCGGAATACAAGTCGTTTTTGACCCATATCGGCTACCTCGTTCCCGAAGGCGACGGCTTCACCATCGACGTCGACCGGGTCGACGCGGAAATCTCCCGGATCGCCGGTCCGCAGCTCGTCGTGCCGGTGATGAACGCGCGCTATGCGCTCAATGCGGCGAACGCCCGCTGGGGCAGCCTGTACGACGCGCTGTACGGAACCGATGCGATCTCCGAGGACGGCGGCGCCGGGCGCAGCGGCGGCTACAACCCGGCGCGCGGCGCGAAGGTGATCGCCTACGCCCGCGCCTTCCTCGACGAGGCGGCGCCGCTCGCCTCCGGGTCGCACGCCGACGCCGCCGGATACGCGATCGCCGACGGCGCGCTTGCGGTGACGCTGTCGGACGGCACGACGACGGGGCTCGAGGATTCGGCACGCTTCGCCGGTTACCAGGGCGACGCGGCGGCCCCGTCGATGGTCGCGCTGGTCAATAACGGCATCCATTTCGAGATTCACGTCGATCGCAGTCATCCCATCGGCAAGGACGATGCGGCGGGCGTTTCCGACGTCGTCCTCGAGTCCGCGATCACGACGATCATGGACTGCGAGGATTCGATCGCCGCCGTCGACGCCGACGACAAGGTCGTTGCCTACCGCAACTGGCTCGGCCTGATGAAGGGCGACCTGACGGAGAGTTTCGAGAAGGGCGGGAAGACCGTGAACCGGTCGCTCAATCCCGATCACGCCTACACCGCGCCGGACGGATCCGGGACCGTCACGATCCCCGGCCGCAGCCTGATGCTGATCCGCAACGTCGGCCACCTGATGACCATCGATGCGATCCTCGACGGCGACGGCAACGAGGTGCCGGAAGGTATCCTGGATGCGATCTTCACGTCGCTGATCGCGATGCACGACCTCAAGGGCTCGGGCGCGTACCGCAATTCCCGCTCGGGGTCTGTCTATATCGTGAAGCCCAAGATGCATGGCCCCGAGGAAGTCGCCTTCTCGTCCGAGATTTTCGGCCGCGTCGAGGATGCGCTCGGTATTGCGCGCAATACGCTCAAGATGGGCATCATGGACGAGGAACGGCGGACGACCGTCAACCTGAAGGAATGCATCCGCGCCGCGCGGGAACGCGTCGTGTTCATCAATACGGGCTTCCTCGACCGCACCGGCGACGAGATGCACACCTCGATGGAAGCGGGACCCATGATCCGCAAGGGCGACATGAAGGCGTCCGCCTGGATCAAGGCCTACGAGGACTGGAACGTCGATATCGGCCTCGAGTGCGGCCTGCAGGGCCAGGCCCAGATCGGCAAGGGGATGTGGGCGATGCCCGACCTGATGGCCGACATGCTCGTGCAGAAGATCGGCCATCCGATGGCCGGCGCGAACACCGCCTGGGTGCCGTCGCCGACCGCCGCGACGCTGCATGCGCTGCACTATCACAAGGTCGACGTGTTCGCGCGCCAGAATGAGCTGAAGTCGCGGACCCGCGCGAGCCTCGACGACATCCTCACGCTGCCCGTCGCCGACCGGCCCAACTGGTCGCCCGAGGACATCCAGCAGGAACTCGACAACAACGCACAGGGGATCCTGGGCTACGTCGTGCGCTGGGTGGAGCAGGGGATCGGCTGTTCCAAGGTGCCGGACATCAACAATGTCGGCCTGATGGAGGACCGCGCCACGCTGCGCATTTCCAGCCAGCACATCGCGAACTGGCTCTATCACGGCATCTGCACCGAAGATCAGGTGCGCGAGACCATGCAGCGCATGGCGGGCGTGGTCGACGGTCAGAACGCGGGCGATCCCGCCTACCGCAACATGGCGCCGAATTTCGACGACAGCGTTGCGTTCCAGGCGGCATGCGATCTGGTTTTCAAGGGACGAGAGCAGCCGAGCGGCTATACCGAACCGGTGCTGCACCGGCGGCGGATCGAAGCCAAGGCGAAATACGGCGCCTGAGGGCGAGCGAAAGGAAAAGAAGAGAATGGCCGACTACACGACGATTACCGAGCTTCTGCAGAACGGCGCCGACGACGCGCCCGCCATCGGTGCGCCCGGACGCGACGCGCTGACCTATGCGGGCCTGCGCGCCCTTGCCGAGGCGACGGTGGCGCGGCTCAACGCGCTCGGCGTCGGGCGTAACGACCGGGTTGCCATCGTGCTGCCCAACAGCCCCGAAATGGCGAGCGCGTTCGTCACCATCGGCTGCGGCGCGACAACGGCGCCGCTCAACCCGGCCTACCGCGAAGAGGAGTTCGACTTCTATCTCGACGATCTCGATGCAAAGGCGCTGGTCGTCGAGCAGGGATCCGAGTCGCCGGCGCTCGCCGTCGCGGCGAGGCGGAACATCCCCGTCGTCACGCTCGTCGCCGACGAGAGCGGGCCGGCCGGACACTTCACGCTCGAAGGCGAGGGATCGGGCAGCGCCGCCGCGAACGGCGGCCCCGCCCAGCCCGACGACGTCGCTCTGGTCCTGCACACGTCGGGCACTACGTCGCGGCCCAAGATCGTGCCGCTGACGCAGAGAAACGTGACCGCGTCGGCGCGCCACATCGGCGCATCGCTCAGACTCACGGCCGACGACCGCTGCATGAACATCATGCCGCTGTTCCATATCCACGGTCTGATCGCGGCGGTGCTGTCGTCGCTCGCCGCCGGGGCCAGCGTCGATTGCGCGCCGGGCTTCAACGCGCTTCGCGTCTTCAACTGGCTCGATGAGATCGAACCCACCTGGTACACTGCGGTGCCCACCATGCACCAGGCGATCCTCGCGCGCGCCGCCCGCAACCCCGAGAGCCTGGAACGCGCCCGCAAGAACCTGCGGCTTGTCCGGTCCTCGTCCTCGTCGCTGCCGCCGCAGGTGATGAAGGAACTGGAAGAGACGTTCGACGCGCCCGTCGTCGAGGCCTACGGCATGACCGAGGCGGCGCATCAGATGACGTGCAACCCGCTGCCGCCGGCGGTCCGGAAGCCCGGCTCGGTCGGTATCGCGGCCGGTCCCGAGGTTCGCATCATGGCCGAGGACGGGCCCGCGCTGCTCGATGTCGGCGAGACGGGCGAGATCGTCATCCGCGGCCCCAACGTGACGCCGGGCTACGAGAACAACCCCGATGCCAACGCGTCGGCGTTCACCGACGGCTGGTTCCGCACCGGCGACCAGGGCGTGATGGACGACGAGGGCTACATCTCGATCACCGGTCGGCTGAAGGAGATCATCAACCGCGGCGGCGAGAAGATTTCGCCGCGCGAGGTCGACGAGGTCCTGATGGACCATCCGGCCGTCGCGCAGGCGGTCACGTTCGCGATGCCGCACGACAAGCTGGGCGAGGAAGTCGCCGCAGCGATCGTCCTGCGCGAAGGCCAGCAAGCCGAGGAAGGCGAGGTCCGCGAGTTCGTCGCGAGTCACCTCGCGGACTTCAAGGTGCCGCGGCGCGTGCTGATCCTGGACGAGATCCCGAAGGGCGCCACCGGCAAGCTGCAGCGCATCGGCCTCGCCGAGAAGCTCGGGCTGGGCTGAGGAGGCCGACGTGAAGATCTGCATCTACGGCGCGGGCGCCATCGGCGGCTATCTCGGCGCGGGGCTTGCGCTCGCCGGCGCCGACGTGACGCTGATCGCGCGCGGCCCGCACCTTGCCGCGATGCAGGAGAACGGCCTCAAGCTCAGGATCGACGGCGAGGAGCGTGTCGCCGACGTCCGCGCGTTCGAGAACCCGGAAGACGCCGGTCCGCAGGATTACGTGATCGTCACGCTGAAGGCGCATTCGGTGCCGCCGATCGCCGAGCGGTTCGCGCCGCTGTTCCATGACGAAACCGCCGTGGTCTGGGGCGTGAACGGCATCCCGTGGTGGTATTTCCACGGGCTCGACGGCGAACATCGCGACAAGCGGATCGAGTGCCTCGATCCCGGCGGCGTGCTGTGGAAGCATATCGGCCCGGAGCGCATCATCCACAGCGTGGTCTATCCGGCGGCGGACGTGCCGGAGCCGGGCGTGATCCATCACGTCGAAGGCGACCGGTTCTCGCTCGGCGAGCCGTCCGGCGAACGGACCGAGCGCATCCAGGCCCTGTCGAAGGCGCTGATCGATGCCGGTTTCAAGGCGCCCGTGCGCCCGCGGATCCGCGACGAGCTCTGGGTCAAGCTGTGGGGCAACGTCTCGTTCAACCCGATTAGCGCGCTGACCCACGCGACGCTGGAGACCATCGGCACCGATCCTGGCACGCGCGAGATCGCGCGCCGCATGATGCTGGAGGCGCAGTCCATCGGCGAGAAACTCGGCGTTCGGTTCGCGGTCGACGTCGACAAGCGCATCAACGGCGCCGTCGAGGTGGGCGCCCACAAGACCTCGATGCTGCAGGATCTCGAACGCGGCAGGCCGATGGAGATCGACGCGCTGGTGACCGCGGTGCAGGAAATGGGCCGGATGGTCGGGGTGGAGACGCCCTATATCGACGCCGTGCTCGCGCTGGTTCAGCAGCGCGCCCGCGAAGCCGGCTGCTACTAGATATTTTGTCGCGGCGCTGGGAGCGGGAACGGGACGGTGCCGTCCCGGCTTAGTGGCTCGCGCGCGCCTGTTCCACGCGGCAGGACGAGTTGTCCGGGTCGACGGGGATCATATCCAGCTTCTTCAGCCATGTTTCGCCGTCGCGGTGATGCACTTCGACCCAGTTGAGCGTCGACAGCCAGGCGCTGTTCGACTTGTTGAACGAGAAAGGTCCGCGCGGCATGAGCGCCGTGCAATCCAGCGCCTTCATCGATGCGATGAACGAGGCGGCATCGCTTGTATCGCCGCCCCGATCCGACACCGTCAGCAGCACGGCCAGCGCGTTCTCGTATCCGAGATAGGCGTACATGTCCGGGTCTTCGCCGTAGACTTTGCGGTAGGCGCCCACGAACACGCGGTTGGCCGTCGTGTCGCGATCCGGCAGGTAGGAGGTAAGGAAGCGCAGACCGGAGGCGTGCTTGCCGCGGCGGACCAGCGTCCGCGGACCGAACATCCACTCCGGTCCGACCAGCGCGATCTGGCGCTTCAGACCCGTCCGGCTGTAGCGGTAGACGAGCCGTTCCGAGTTCTTTCCCTCGAAGATCGCGTAGATCATTTTCGAGCCGCCCGTCGACGAACGGGTCAGCCAGCTGGACCAGTCGTACTTGCGACCGTTCGGCGCCCAAAGCTGCTCGACGATGCGGCCGCCCGCCGCCTTGTAGGTATCGGTGAACCGCTGGATCAGGTTGTGGCCGCCCGGAACGTCTGGGACCAGCGTGACGACGGTGTCGTGCTTCTTCGCGAGATACCGCGCGACGGTTTCCTGATAGGGGCGGGCGTTGAACGACGTGCGGACGACCCGCGGATTGCAGGGACCCGACATGACGTTTTCGCCGATTGCGCCGGCGATGACGACCGGCTTGTCGGTATTGGTCGCGAAAAGCGCAATCGCCTGGGCGACGCGTGCGATCATGATCCCCGCATAGACGTCGATCGGCCTGTCGCTCGCGATGTGGATGGCGTTCTCGACGGCGAGCGCCGGCAGGTTGCCGGTGTCGGCGCGGACGATTTCGATGGGACGTTGCGCCACGATGTTACTGGAGAGGGCGGATGCGATGCGCCGCCCGCGCTCGATCCGGTCGGCGGCCTCGGTGAACTCGCCGCTTTCCGGCAGCATCAGACCGATCCGGAGCGGCGTCAGCCCCCCTTCTTCGGCGCTCTTGCGGGGGGCATGCTTCTGCGCGAATTCGATAAAGCGGTCGAACAGCTCGAGCGCGGCGGCAGGCTGGCTCGTGGCCGCGATCAGAAGGACCGGAAGCGCTGCAAGGCGCAGTTTTCGCATGAAAAATCTCCGCCGCCATTTGACGCCGTTTGGGTTAACAAATTCTTGTCCGGCTGATAGTTTCGCGCTCGCATGATCCCCGATAACGCACCGAATTCCGGCATTTCCGACCCGCCCGACGACGTCCCCGGCGCGACCTGGTTCGAGGTCGACGGCGCGCGCATGTTCGGTGTGTGGCGCACGCCGCGGAAACCGGGCGTCCCGGCGCTGATTTTTCTGCATGACGGTCTCGGCAGCGTCGGCACGCTGCGGCGTTTTCCGGAGCAGGTGGGCGTCGCGGCCGGTCTGCCCGCCTTCGCCTACGACCGGATCGGCTACGGCCGTTCCGCCGGCGTCGACGCGTTTCCCGCCGATTTCATGGGCGATGCGGCGGACAGGCTGGAACGCGTCCTCGATGCCCTCGGGATCGAGGATTGCTGCCTCGTCGGCCACTCCGACGGCGGCACCGTCGCGCTGCTGCACGGCGCCCGCTACCGCGGGCGGGTGCGGGCCATCGCGACGCTCGCGGCGCACGTGCGCCGGGACGAGCTGACCTACGGTCAGGTTCTGCGCCACCGGGAAATGCACCGGAACGGCGAGATTCCGGACTGGATGGAGCGGTTTCACGGCGCGCGCGCGGCGCACCTTCTCGGACTGTGGACGGACGTCTGGCAGCGGACGCTCTACGATTCCTGGGATATTTGCGAGGAAATCCACGGCATCGAGGTGCCCCTGCTCTCCATCCAGGGCAGCGAGGACGCCTACGGGCTCCCCAGCCAACTCGAGAGCATCGGGGCTGCCGTCGGCCACGCACGCATCGAGATGATCGACAGGCTGGGCCATTTTCCCCAGCTCGAGGACCCCGATACCGTCGTCCCGATGGTGTCGGACTTTCTGCAATCCTGTTGCTGCTGACGCCCCGCGAATCTATAACCCGCGCCATGGCCTACAAACCCGATTATCCGTTCCCGCGGCTCGACTACGGGGAGACGCTGGAGGTCGCGCCCGGGATCGTCTGGGTCCGCATGCCGCTGCCGTTCGCGCTGGACCACATCAATCTGTGGCTGCTGGCCGACGGCGACGCCTGGACCGTCGTCGATACCGGCTACAACGTCGACCGCACGCGGGAGATCTGGGACAGCGTGCTGCCGCGCGTCCTCGGCGACGCGCCGATCGGCCGCATCGTCTGCACCCATTTCCATCCCGATCACATGGGCCTCGCCGGCTGGTTCGCCGAGCGCTACGACGCGCCGCTCTGGATGACCTATACCGAGTGGCTGCAGGCCCACGTCGCGGTGTCCGAGACGCTGACGCACGATTTCGACCGCTGGGTCGATTTCTACCGCGACAACGGCGCACCCGTCGAAATGACCGACGGATTCCGCGACGTCCGCCGGACATTCCGCGATCCGTGGTACCGGTTGCCGGAAACCGTGCGCCGCATCCGCGACGGCGAGACCTTCCGGATCGGCGGTAACGACTGGCAGGTGATCACCGGCAGCGGCCACACGCACGAACACGCGTCGCTGTGGTGCGACGGCATGAACCTGCTGATCTCCGGCGACCAGATCCTGCCGCGGATCAGTTCCAACATCAGCCTCTGGTACACCGAACCGGACAGCGATCCGCTGCGGCACTATCTGGAGAGCTTCGACAAGTTCAGGCATCTGCCGGAGGACGTCCTCGTCCTGCCGTCGCACGATTTTCCGTTTCGCGGCCTCCACGGCCGCCTCGACGATCTCGGGGCGCACCATCGCCAGCGGCTCGATGCGGCGTACGAGAAATGCGGCGCGGCGCAGACCGCGACCGACGTCATCCCGGTCCTGTTCGACCGAAAGATCGGCGTGTTCGAATTCGGCTTCGCCATCGGCGAGACGCTCGCCCACCTCAACTATCTGGTCGGGGACGGGGCGCTTGCCAAAAGCAAGGACGCGGACGGGCTGATCCGCTACCGCCGCGCCGCATGAATTCGGCGGCGCCGTCGCTCGGCCATGTCGCGCGCTTCACGGCCGAGGTGCGCGAGGCCGATTCCGCCCATACGCTCGGAAACCCCGGCGTGCATGTCCTCGCGACGCCCAAGCTTACCGAATTCTGCGAACTGGCGGCGCAGCAGGCGTGCCGGGAAATGGGCCAGGAAACGCGCCACATGCGCATCGATATCCGCCATCTCGCGGCGACGCCTGTCGGCGACCGGATCGAGATCGAGGCGGAACTTGTCGAGATGGGCGAGGGGCGCTTCGTGTTTTCCGTCCGGGGCCGGGATTCCAGCCGCGACATCGTCTCCGGCCGCGTGGAGCGGGTGGCGTGAAGCCGCTTGCCGAGGGCATGTCGGCGCGCGACGTCCGGCTGCTGCAGGGCGCGGACCTCTGTGAGAACGCGCTGTCGACCCGCGTCCTGCATCTCGCCTGCGAGATGGCCTGCCACAACATTCTGGCGCCGCGTTTCGACGAGGACGACACCAGCGTCGGCATCCGGAACGACATCTGGTTCTGGGGCGACGCCGAGCCGGGCGAGCTTCTCCATGCGGAAGCGATGATCGCCCGCGTCGACGGCCGCCGCGTGATCTTCAACGTCACCGCGCGGGCCGGCACGCGCGAGATCGCCCGCGGGATTCACGAGCGCATGCTCGTCGCGAAGAAGCGCTTCATGGAATCGCTGCCCGCACCGCCGAAACCCTAGACTTTCGCCCTGCTCCCGCGGCGGTCGTTGCATCGCGGCGCGCTTTCTCTAGAATGTCTCCGACGGATCGGGCGATGTCCGGTCGGGTATCACAGGGAGACTGTAATGAAGATTCGGATCTCTATTGCGACCGCCGCTGTGCTCGGCGCAACGGTCGCCGTTGCGCCGTTGACGGCATCGGCAAAGGTCGACATGAAAATCGGTTTCGTGACGATCAACGACGGACAGCACAAGGCGGCCAAGCATTTCGCCGAAGAGCTGGCCAAACGCTCCAAGGGCGAATTTACGGCGCGCGTGTTTCCGGCGGCCCAGCTCGGCACGATCCCGCGACAGATCGAAGGCGTGCTGTTCGGCACGCAGGAAGCCTTCATCTCGCCGCCCGGTTTCTTCGTCGGCCTGAACAAGGCGTTCATGGCCGCCGATGCGCCCGGCCTGTTTACCGGATTTGCCCATCAGTCCAAGACGCTCAACCATCCGACGGTGCGTGAGAAGTTTCTCAATCTCGCCACGGCCAAGGGCGTGACCGGCGTCTATCTCACGTCGGCGGGCGCGTCGGCGCTTTCTATGCGCGATCCCGTCCGCAAGATTGCGGACGTAAAGGGCAAGAAGATCCGCGTGCTCGCGTCCCCCATCGAGGTCGCGATCATGAAGGAACTCGGCGCGGCCGGCACCCCGATGGCCTATTCCGAGGTGCTCCCCGCGATCCAGCGGCGCGTGCTCGACGGCGCGAGCTCGGCCGTCACGGTCATGGGGCCGTCGAAGTTCTATACGGCAGCGAAGTACCTGACGCCGACCAGCATCACCTACATTCCCACGGCGATGTGGTGCAGCGCCAAGTGGATGGAGAAGCTGTCCGCCGAACAGCGCAAGATGCTGAACGACATCGGCAAGGAGTTGACCGAACAGGGCGCCAAATGGTCCGAAGAGGACACCGCGACCTGGGAGAAGAAATGGGGCGAAGAGGGCGGCACCGTGCTGCGCCTCGATGCGGCCGAACACAAGGCGGTTCTCGACCGCCTGCGGCCGATCGGCGACAAGATTCTTTCGTCCGATCCGGCGATCGCGCCGATGTACAACCTGATCAAGGCGGCGGCGAAGGCGACGATGTAGCCTTCCCCGTTCCGACGCCAAACGAAAAGGGCCGGCATTTGCCGGCCCTTTTTTGATGCGCGCCCGTGCCGTCTGAAGAAGCCTATTTCCCCTTGAAGACCGGCTTGCGCTTCTCGCGCAGCGCGTTGATGCCTTCCTGGTGGTCCTCGGTGATGTTGGACTTCGATTCGAGCGACAGCGAGTAGTCGAGGTTCGCCGAGACGATCTGCTTGAGCGGCGCGTTCACCGCCTGCTTCGTCCACTGGATCGCCCGGATGGCGCCGTTGGCGAGTTCCTGCGCGAAATCGTCGACGACCTTGTCGAGCTCGTCGGCCGGAACGCAGCGGTTGATCAGCCCCATGTCGGCGGCGCGCTGCGCCGTCAGCATCTCGCCGGTGTAGAGGAATTCGCGGGCGCGGGCGAAACCGATCAGATACGGCCAGATACCCGAGCCGCCGTCGCCCGCCGTCAGGCCGACCTTGACATGGGGATCGCCGATGCGCGCCGTGTCCGCGGCCATGATGACGTCGCAGTAGAGCGCGAGCGTCGCGCCGAGGCCCGCCGCAGCGCCGTTGAGCTTGGCGATGACCGGCTGGCGGCAGTCGAGGATCGACATCATCGTCCGCTTGCCTTCTTCCGACAGCGTCTCCCAGCCCCACGGGTCGTCGATCAGCTCCTGCAGCCAGTCGGCGTCGCCGCCGGCGCAGAACGCGCGGCCCGCGCCGGTCAGGATGACGATATCGACGGAACGGTCGCGGTTGATCTCCTCGAAGACCTGCGACAGCTCGACATGCATGTCGCCATTGATGGCGTTCAGCCGGTCGGGCCGGTTGAGCGTGACGGTGAGCACGCGGTCGTTCTTGTCGAACAGGAGTGTCTTGTACTTGCTGTAATCCATGTTTCCCTCAATTCACCCGGTTTTGAATTCGAAAAAGTGCGCCGGACCGGCCGGCGCGAATGCGCGGGCCGGCCGGTCGTCGCGCGAGAGCGCGTCAGTCGTCGACGGAGGGCGCGGGCGGAAGCTTGCCGCGCCATTTGATCCAGTTGAAGCTGGTATTGCAGCCTTTGCAGCGGAACATCACCTCGGAGGCGGCGCCGCCGAACAGCGAGACGACCTCGAGGTCTTCCGACGCGCAGTCCGGGCAGGCGACGCCTTCGAAGTCGGGGTCGCCGGTGTGAAGTTCCCGGTGACGGGCCGCATAGCCGCCGTCGGGGCGGCCGATGCGGTCTATCGGCTCGTCAGTGGGCAAGTTCCTGATCCTTGAAGCGGACCACCTCGAACAGGCTGTCCGGCATCGGGCCGAAACGGCGCGCGTCCGTGCGCCAGTCCTTGGCGAACTTGGGCGACTTGTTCAGCGTCAGGTCGGCGCCGAGATACTTCTCCGCCCCGGCGGCTTCCTTGATGAACGCGTCGCGCAGCGCCTTGAGCGGCACGTCGCGGATACCGGCCTCATGGACCGGATCGCCGCCGCGCGCGGGGCCGAACCACTGCAGCGCCAGCGGGAAGCGGTGCTCGAACGCCTTCTGGAACAGCTCGGTCTGCTTCTTGCCTTCGCCGACGACGCGGAACCAGCCGTTCGCGTATTTCAGGTGGAAATAGGTCTCCTCGCCGATCTTCTTGGCGATGCCTGCGACCGCGCGGTCCTCGTGCTTGAGGAAGCCGGACGCGAGCATCCAGGTCGTCAGCTCGGCGAGCCAGGTCGAGACGATGAAGTCTTCCCAGCCCGTGGGCGCCTCGTCCAGCAGGTTCGACGAATGGATGTCCTCCGGACCGCGGCCGCGCTCCAGATAGGCGTAATCGTGGCCGTGCGCGGCGAGATACTGGTAGATCGCGCGGGTGTGGCCGTAGTTCGCGGTGCACATGCCGAGCATCGCCGCGAAGTCGGGCAGCGAGCGGCCGTTCATGGTGCATTCGGCGTACCAGTTGCCGAGCACCAGCTTGGTGTCGGCGATCGCCAGAAGGTCGTTCTCGAAATTCTCATCCAGCTTCGTGCCGGGATTTCCGGGTTTGTAAGCCATTGTCCTCTTCCCTGAATTCTGTTGTCCGTGCCCGATAAAGAGAGCTGCGGTCAGCCCATCTTGATCTTGGCGGACTTGCCTTCCTCGGTGACCGTGATGATCGCATCGAGGGGCACGATGCACATTTCGCGCCAGTTGTGCTGGTCGTAGATGTACCAGGCGCGGACCTGGGCGAGCTCGTCGTTCGGCGCCTCGACCGATCCGACATGCGCGAGATCGGAGTCCGAATTCCGGCGGGCGAACACCTCGTAGTATCTCGGTTCCATTCCGCCGCGTTCGCGCTTCTGGTCGATCTTCTTCTTGTGCTTGATCTTCGTGGGCATCCTCTTCGTCCTTCCTCAGACCTGGATCCCGTTCGCGCGCATCATCTCCTGAACGTCAGGGTCGATCATGTCGCGCGACCAGGGCAGGTACCATCCTTCTTCCACCACGACGTCGGCGACGCCGGGGACTTTCATTACCGCCTCGCGGACAGATTCGCGGAGCATTCCGGCGCCGGGGCATCCCATGCAGGGAATGCACACCTGAACGCTGACCACCCCGTCCTCGCGGATCTCGATTTCCCGCAGCATGCCCATCCGCCGGAGGCTGACGGGGACGTGCGGATCGTTGACCGCCTCGAGCGCCTCGACGACGGCCTCCCGCGAGGGAAGGGGGAGGGTCTGGGTCACGTGCTTCTGCCGGTTGCCGGGCGACCTACCAGAGGTCCTTGCCCCACTCCTCCGACAGCACGCGGGAGATCGACGGGATCTTGTGCTTGGATCCGGTCTTCCAGATCTTCAGCTGCTCTTCCCACGTGATCCGCCTGTCGTAATCCCACTGCCGCTTTTCCTGGTCGAGGAAGATCGGCGGCTCGTAGTCGAGCACGTACTTGCCCTGCTCCTCGTCGTAATGCGCCGGAACCTTGATGCCGACGTCTTCCGAGAACGGCACGACGCGGGACAGCCACTTCTGGCGCATCTCGTCGTTCGAGGCGCCGCGGATGCGGTAGGCCAGCTGGTCGGTCCGGGTCTTGAGATTGTCCGGCATGCCGAACCAGGCGGCGCACAGCGGGAAGTAGAAATCGACGGTTTCCTGAACCCGCTTGCGCGAATCCTCGTTCAGGTTCCAGAAGAAGCGCGTCCAGCGCTCGCCGTGGCTGACGTGGAAGGTCTCCTCGTAATTGACCTTGCGCAGCGAGCGGGCGAACGGCGCGTAGGAGCAGTTCTCCTCCAGATCGACCGTCGTGATGTAGCCGGCGCGGTCGCCGTAGCACATGGAGACGACCGACTCGATGTAATCCTCGTGCGGGAATTCGAGCATCTGGAACGTGCGCCACTCCTCGGGGTCGCGCTCGAACAGGAACTTGTGCGTGTCGTAGCCGAAATCCTCGAGGATCCGGTACATCATCTGCGCGTGACCGAGTTCGTCCTGGCAGGCCGCGGCGATGGCGATCTTGTCCTCGAGCGTCGGCGAGGTCTTAATCGCCGGCGAATAGGTCGGAAGCGTCACCACCTCGAGATCGGCGGCGATATGCACGGTGTTCACCAGCACGTCGCGATAGCGGGGCGTCATCTCCTCGACGTCCTCAAGCTGGTATCCGCCCGCGACGCGCTCCTGGAGCGCGCGTTCCCTCGGGTCTTCCTTGATGTCTTTGGTAGCCGTAGCCATGGTTCGATTTACCTCCGGTCGAAGTCGTTCGTCTTGTTGAATTACGGATAAGATATGTCGTCAGATCGAATTAATCACGCACTCCGCGCGACGCCGTCGACGACGAAATCCCTGAACGCGCGGGCGAAATCGTGACCCTTGAGGTCCTTTCCGCGCATGTACCATTCCACGTAGCAGCCCTTGTTGGTCGCCATGATGACGCTCGCAAGCTCGTCGGCGCCGATCTCCGTCCGGAAGGAGCCGTCTGCCTGGCCGGCCCGCACCGTATCGCGGAGCGCATTCTCCATCTGCGCCATCAGCACGTTCAGCCGTTCCTCGATCTCGTCGCCAGAACCGTTGAACTCCGCGCTCATCAGGATGGCGAGCAGCATGTATTCGGTCTTTTCCGCGCCGATGACCGACTGAGTCCGGATGAACGCGTTCAGCCGGTCGCGCGGCCGTTCGCCGGCCTTTTCCATCGCGGCAAGCGTCGGCTGGACGGTCAGCTCTTCCGTCCGGTCGAGCAGGGCCTTGAGCACGTTCGCTTTGCTCTTGAAATAGAAATAGACGGCGCCCTTCGTCAGCCCGGCGGACTGGGCGATTTCCTCGACGGTCGTCGCATGATAGCCCTGCGTGATGAACAGCGTCAGGGCCGCGCCGAGGAGCGCCTCGATGCTGGCCGCGCGCTGTTCCCGCTTCGTCGACGGGCGGGATCGTTCCGTTTCGGCCGTTTGTTCCGTCTGAGCTTCCATCGTTTCCGTCGCCCGGCGGCGGTGTTCGGACCGCGCCAAGGGTCATTTACATACTGATTGGACAGTATCTGCCGCATTGCGAGAATTCAAGCGGCGAATTCGGAGAGACCCATGCGTCAGGCGCATATCATTGGCGATTTGCCCCGCGCCAGCGGCATAAGGGAGCCCGTTTTCGGCGGGAATGCTTTTCTGGACATCGGCTTGATTTCGGAAGAAACTACCCCATCTCCCAAAAGGTCGAGAACCGGCGGCTTCCAGTGGTCAAACCCGAATACATCCTCGTTGCGTTCCTTTTACTTGTCGGTGCGCTTGCCGTTCCGGCGGTCGCAGATGTGTACATGGTTCAGTCGCTGGTGCTGTCGATCTGCTCAGGGTTGGGAATTCAATAGGTTAACGTAGATTCGCCGTATCGCGCCGGCCCGACAAGTTACTTGAGGTCGAGACGCGAACGCGGCAATATGCGGCACAGGTCGCCACAGTCGGCGGCCGGGGGACACAAATGGCGTTTTCAGGAACCGTTCTGCCGCGCTTGGCGGCGAGCGCGCTTGCGATTGCGTGCGCAACAGGTTCGGTACGCGCCGACGTGATCAACTATTCGCCGGCTGCGCATTCTAGCCTCACGACGACGCTGACCAGCAAAGGGTACTCCGCGGCGGACGAGACCACCGCGCAATCATTCCTCGTCCCGGGCGCATCCGGCGCCGTCACGCCGCTCACCTTCACGTTTTTCCGGGATACCGGCGGGTACAAGTTCAACTTCGGCTTTTTCGACCTGTCGTCCGTCACCGCCGATCCGGTCGCGGACCGGCGCGAATGGGCGCGGCAGGCCCTGACCGGCGGGACCGAGGTTTTCGACAACCGGACCGTTTCCATCGGCGACACCGCGACCTTCAATATCGAGGCCGGCGTTCAGCTGGGCTGGTACCTTATTCCGAACGACACGCTGGATCGCGTGCTCGAGAGCGCCGACAGCTACATCAACGGCGGCAGCCAGTCCGTCCCGCTGTTTTCGGTTTCGGACGCGAACCCCGGTTCCTTCGACCAGCTGATGACGTTCGGCTCCGGGAACCGTTCGCTGCTCGCGTTCGCGGACCTGACGCGGACCGGCTGGTCGGACGAGGATTTCACCGACGTGGTTGTCACGATCGAGACCCCCGTGCTGACCGCGGAATCGGTTGAGACCGTCGTGCCGGCACCGCCCGCGACGGCGCTTCTCGCGCTGGCTTGTGCAGGCCTGTTCGCCGCTTACCGGCGCCGCCGCTAAACCACGCCCGTACGGTCGTGCAGGCCGACACCCAGACTATCCCGCATATGCTGGACGATGCCGCCGGGCGCGCCCGAGCGCCGGCGCTGCTGTTCGGCGACCGTGCCGTCGGGTTCGACGGTCTCGCGGAACGCTCGGCATCCCTGGCCGCCGGCTTCGCGTTGCTCGGGATCGGGCGGGGTGACGTCGTCCTCGTCTGGATGGTGAACCGTGTCGAGTGGCTCGAGACGTTCTTCGCGCTCGGCCGCCTCGGCGCCATCGCGTTTGCGGCAAACACCCGTTTCAGGGCGGCCGAGATCGCCGACATCCTCGAACGCGCCCGCCCGCGCGCCGTCGTCAGCGAGGCGTCCTTCCGGTCGATCCGGTTCGACGCGCTTCTCGACGAGGCGCTGAGCGTCGCGGGAAGTCCGCCGCTCCTGCGGATCGCGGTGTCTTCGGACACGGCGGAGGCGGATCCGCCGCCCGGCGCGTATTCCTACGAAGCGCTCGCCCGCGAGACGCCCGCCGGTGCGTCCGGCGTCGATGCGGGCGACGGGGCGATCCTGTTTACCACCTCGGGGACGACATCGCGGCCGAAGTTCGTCCTTCATACCCACGGCTCGATCGCGTTTCACGCCCGCGCCGTCGCCTCCGGCTTTGGCATGGACGCGCCGGGCGCGGCGATGCTGCAGGCGCTGCCCTATAGCGGCGTGTTCGGTTTCTGCCAGGCGATGGGGGCCGTGGCTGCCGCGCGGCCGTCCGCCGTCCTGCCCGTCTTCGAGGCCGCGGCCGCGACGGCGGCGGTCCGGCAGAACCGGGTGACCCATTTCAACGCGACCGACGAGATGATCGCGGCAATGATCGAGGCCGATCCCGATCCCGCGAGCTATGCTTCGCTCCGGCTGGTCGGCGCGGCGTCGTTCAATCGCGGATCCGAGACGCTGGCGGGGATGGCGCGCGACGTCGGACTGCCGATCGTCGGGCTCTACGGGATGAGCGAGCTCCAGGCGCTATTTGCGCGCCGGTCGCTGGACGACCCGCCGTCGGTCCGTTTCCGAGCCGGCGGTCGCCCGGTTTCCGACGCCTACCGGGTGAGGATCGGGCAGGCGGCCGGCGGCGCCGATGCGGCGCCGGAGGGGGAGCTCGAGTGCGCCGGACCCTGCCGTTTCAGCGGATATTTCGGCGATCCGGACGCGACGGCGGCGGCGCTCGCCGACGGCGGATACATGCGCACCGGCGATCTGGGCCGGTTAGAGCCGGAATACGGGTTCGCCTTCGACGGCAGGCTGGGCGATACGCTGCGGCTCGGCGGCTATCTCGTCGCGCCGGCCGAGATCGCGGCGTTCATTCGGGCCGTCCCCGGCGTCCGGGATTGCCAGGTCGTCGGCGTCGAAGTGGCGGGAAAGCAGCGGGCGGCCGCTTTCGTGATCGGCGAGACGCCGGGCGCCGTCCGGATGGAGGCTATCGCGGACGCCTGCCGCGACGGCCTTGCGCCCTTCAAGGTTCCCGCGCTGGTCCACGAGCTCGATGCCTTTCCGGCCGTCGATAGCCCGAACGGGGTAAAGGTGCAGCGTGGCCAGTTGCGTCAACTGGCGGAAGAACTGGCCGTGGACCTTCGTTAGGTTTACCCTTAAGCAGCATAAAAACGTCATTGTATCCGTGCCTTAGGCACGTCAGGGTTGTAAACGGCGGCAAACGGATGCGCGGATGCGACCGCGCACCGTCCGACGACTGGAACGAGCGGTAATCGCGGAATGGCAATTTCGGCCGACAAGCTTTCGGGAGTTCTCTCCGCCGACGTTGCCGCGTCGGAGGCGGCGGTCGCTGCCGTGCTCGGTCTTTCGCCGGCGGCCATGATCGTCGTCGATGCCGCCGAGAGAGTCCTTGCGGCCAACGCCGCCGCGGCTCTCCTGCTTGCCGGAAGCGCCGAGGCCGATCTCGTCGGCGCCGATCTTCGCGAGTATGTCGACAGCGCGCCGGATGCCGATTTCCGGAAATGGGTTGCGGCCCTTTCGGACCCGGATGCCTCGGCCCCGTCGGCCGCCGTTACGTGCAAAAGGCCCGTCGGCGACAGGTTCGGCGCGACGCTGGAGGCA
>JAYPTI010000014.1:0-17070 GCA_038133505.1 Alphaproteobacteria bacterium | reverse complement strand
CCGTAACGTGGGGCGGCAGTCAGGCCGCGGTCCTCGCGATTACGCCGTCGGCGTCGCCCCCCGCGCATCGTCGCGAAGATGCGCTCGTCCGGGTCCGCGAGGGGCTCGAAGCGGTTTCCGAGGGCTTTGCCGTGTACGCGGCCGATGGCACGTTGCTGGCCTTCAACGAGAATTACCGGACGAAAATCTGGCCGGCGCTCGCCGACTTCATCAAGGTCGGGCTCAAGTTCGAGGATATCGTCCGCGAAACCATCGCGCGCGACGTCTGGGGAGCTACCAATGTCGACGTCGAGACGCTGGTGGTCGAGGCGCTCGCCCGGCATCGCGAAGTGCCGTCGCTGCACGAAATCGAGTGTCCCGACGGCCGGTGCATTCAGCAGCGCAAGCGCGCGACATCCGACGGCGGCGTCGTGGCGATCTATGCCGACATCACCGACTTGCGGCGGCGGGAAGCCGACATCGCCGAGGCGCAGGAGCGTCACCGCCGCCTGCTCGAGACCTTGCCGGACGGCGTCGCGATCCACAGCGGCGGGAAGTTTGCCTAAGTCAATCCTGCGGCGATCGAAATGTTCGGCGGCCGCAGCCATACCGACCTCGTCGGCCGGAGTTTGCTCGACCTGATCCCGCCCGAGCAGCGCGAGCGCAGCGCGGCGCGGCTGCAGAAAGTCCTGACGGAACGCACATCGCTTCCCCCCACGGAGCAGACATGCATTCGCATCGACGGCCGCATGATTACGATCGAAATCCGGCATACGTTCATTCTGTGGAACGCCAAGCCTGCGATTTTGTCTGTTTCCCGGGATCTGACGGCGCAGAAGCAGGCCGAGTACGCGATGCAGGAAACCGAGAGGCGCTATCTCTCGATCGCGTCCAACCTGCCCGGCGCGGTCTACCAGTGCGTGATGCACCGGGACGGAAAGATCCATTTCCCCCAATGTCAGCCGGGGCGTCATCGACACGCACGGCGTAAACGCCGAAACGGTCCGCCGCAGCGGCGACATGCTCATCCGGCTGATCCATCCCGACGACCGGGAGCGTTTCTCGCGCGCCCTGCAGGAACCGGCCGAGAACCTTACCGCCTTCGATATCGAGGTCCGCAACATCAAGCCGGACGGCCGCGTCGTCTGGGTCCGCAGCCTCGCCCGGCCGCATCTGTGGGAAGACGGCGCTATCGTCTGGGACGGCGTGTTCGTCGACGTCACCGAACGCAAGATGGCGGAGGACCGGGCCGCGCAGACGTACCGCTGGCTGAGCGCGGCGATCGACAGCCTGTCCGACGGGTTCGTCCTGTGGGATTCCGAGGACAGGCTGGTCCTGTGGAACGACCGTTTCATCGAACATCACCCGCAACGGGACCAGCTTGTCCGCGAGGGCATGTCGTTTACGGAACTTGCCGAACAGACAGTCGAGAACCTGCGGGAGCGCTTCGGCGACGAAGCCGCGGCAGGCTGGTTCGTGGAGCGGATCCGCCAGCACCGCGAAGCGCGCGGCACCTACGAAATGATGACCGCCATCGGCCGCTGGCTGATGGTGACGGAGCGCAAGACCCGCGAAGGCTATACGGTCGGTATCTATACCGACATTACCGACCGCAAGCGTGCCGATACCGAACTGCGCGAAAACGAGGAGCGCTACCGGCGCCTGATCGAGATGGTGCCGGATGCGATCTTCGTCCACCGGGACAGCAAGATCGTTTTCGCCAACGACACCGCCGTCCAGATGTTCGGTGCGGCGCATGTCGACGAACTGATCGGGCGGGAGGTCCTCGATTTCGCACTGCCGGAAAACCATCTGCGCATCATCAGCCGCCGGAACCGCATCGGCGACGGAGACCCGTCCAGGTTCGTCCGGTCTCAATACCGCCGCGTCGACGGGACCGCACGGCACTGCGAGACCGCGATCGCGCGGTTCGGCTGGAAGGGCGAGGACGCTTTCCTGACGATCATCCGCGATATCGAGGGCCGCGTCGCTGCCGAGCGGCAGCAGGCGATCTTCTCGGCCGTGCTCGACCAGGCCGTCGATTCGATCGAGATCGCCGACGACGACCTCAGGATTACCTACGTCAATCCCGCCTTCGAGCGGATGACGGGCTATTCCTTCGACGAGGTGCGCGGCGTCGCTCCCGGCGACCTGCTTCGTCCCGCGGACAGCGATCCGAAGTTTTACGAGGCCATCGAGCGGACCCTGAGCGCCGGAAAGTCATGGTCGGGCATCATGCCGTCGCTCCGTCACGACGGGGCGGAATATCAGCAGGAAGCCTCGATTTCGCCGGTATTCGACGAAAAGGGTGCGATCAAGAACTACGTCGCGATCAAGCGCGACATCACCGAACGCATCCGGACCGAAGGAAGGCTTCGCGACAGCGAGGAGCGCTAACGCAAACTGCTGGCGCTGACGCCCGAGGCAATCTACGTCCACGTCAACCAGCGGGTCGTGCTGGTCAACGATGCGGCGCTTCAGATGTTTCGGGCGCGCGACGAAAAGGATCTCGTCGGCCGGTCGATCTTCGAGCTCATCCACGAAGACTTCCACGGCAACGTACGCGACAACCTCAACCGCATGTTCGGCGACGGCGTGGAGACGCTGCGGTTCGATCACGTCCGCAAGCGGCTCGACGGAACGACGTTCTGGGCGAACAACTCCGTCACGCCGCTCAACTGGGAGGGCGAGCCCGGATCGCTCGTCATTCTTCGCGACATCACCGAGCAGCGCGATGCGAACAACCGGCTGCTGAAGGCGATGGAGGTCGCGGAGATCGCCAACAAGTCCAAGAGCGAGTTCCTCGCCAACATGAGCCATGAGCTCCGGACGCCGCTGAATGCCATCATCGGATTCTCGGAAATCATGAACAGCGAGATGTTCGGTCCGATCGGCGACGAACGCTATGCCGGCTACGCGACGAACATCCACGACAGCGGCATGCATCTGCTGCACGTCATCAACGACATCCTCGACCTTTCCAAGGTCGAGGCCGGCAAGATGGCTCCGACGATCAAGCCGGTAAAACTCGAAGACATCGTGCGGTCGAGCGTCCGGTTTTTCGAACGTACGGCGGCGCGGGAGAAGGTCCGGATCGAGTGCTCGGTCCCGGAAAACCTGCCGATGCTGCAGGGCGACGAACGCATGGTGAAGCAGATCCTGATGAACCTGCTGTCCAACGCGGTCAAGTTCACGCCGGCCGGGGGACGCATCCGGATCAAGATCAGGCGGATTGACGACGCACGTCTGCGTCTGTCCGTCACCGATACGGGATACGGTATCGACCGGTCCGATATCGAACAGGTGCTGGAGCCGTTCGTACAGGCCTCCAAGCACCGGGTCGCGGGGTTCTCGGAGGGAACAGGCCGCGGCCTGCCCCTCGTGAAGTCGTTCTGCGAGATGCACGACGGTGATTTCCGCCTGATGAGCCGCCAGGGCATCGGGACGTGCGCGCAGGTGACGCTGCCGATAGACGGCCCGAAGGAATAGCGGGGAACAGCGGCTCCGGGCGCTCCGGCTATGTCGCGGGTGCGGTCGGCGGCGGCGGGACGGTCTCGGCGGCGCTTCGCCGCGCACCGATCCTGTCGCTCCAGTCAGCCAGGGCCGGAAATCGCGGTAGCAGTTCGTCCCCCTCCGGCATCCGTCCGAGATAGAAGACGATCGGATAGAGGAATAAATCGGCGACGGAGACGTCGTCTCCGGCGAGACAGGGTGTTGCGGCAAGCTGCGCTTCGATCACGGTGAGGGCGTCGGCGGCGCGGGGGACCGCCGCGGCGCACCTGGCTTCGTCGATTTCCAGGCCGCGGAGTTTCTTGACGACGCGTTCGACGACGATTTCCCGGATGATCGGCGGATCGACGTAGGCGTTCACCACGCTGATCCAGCGCTCGGCGAGCGCCGCACCGGCGGGATCCGAGGGGATGAGCGGCGGTCCGTCGAAAGCGGCATCGACATATCGGCAGATGGAACTCGTTTCGTAGAGCGCCACGTCGCCGTTCCGGGCCGCCGGGATGCGGCCGAACGGATGCAGGTCGCGCAATCTCTCCGAACTGAAACCGACGATCTCCAGATCGTAGTCCACGCCTTTTTCGATGCAGGTCATCCGGGCCGTCCGGACGCACGTGCTCTGCGGAAATCCGTATATCGTGAAGACGCTCATCTTTCGCCGCTCTCCCTGCGTCGCCGGTTCGGCCGGACCGAGTGTAGGGTGCGGAAGGGCCGTCCGGTAGCGCCGCGGTGCGCAACGGTCCGGTGCCGGTCGCGCAAGGCGGCCGGCGAACGGTGTCGCGTCAGGCGCCTTCGCGGCGCCAGGCCCAGACGAGGGTGCCGAGCCCCAGGAGAAGAACGAGAAGCGCCGGCAGCATCGGAATCTCGCGCACGCTCGCAACCCGGTAATCGCGGTTCGAGACCACGCCGAGCCAGTCCGAACCCGACGGTTTGCGGTCGGCACGCACGCGCCGGATCGTCGGTGCGCCGTCCTCGAGCCAGTGCATGCCGCCGCCGGAAGCAGCCGCCACGGCGGCGAGCTGCGTTTCGGTCGCCCGCATGTCGGAATACTCGCGCGGGTTGACGTTTCCGACCGCCGCGACGGCGCGGCGTTTGCCGTCCGTCAGCCGGTAGATGCCGACTTCTATCGCCGGAAGCGTGGCGATCGCGCGACCGCCCTGGCCCTCGCGCAAGGTGACGGTCTTCTCCTCGCCGGACGGAAGGGTAACGGTGATCGGCGCGAAATCCTCGGACACGCTGCGGCGCGTGATGACGAGGTCGTTGCCCGACAGGTGCGCGCGAAGGTCTTCTTCCTCCAGATCCGGCTCCTTCATGAGCCAGTGCGCGAGCCGTCTCAGGATTTCGGAGTGCGGGCCGCCGTTTTCGTAGCCGCGCGCCCACAGCCAGATATGGTCGCTCAGCAGCAGCGCGACGCGGCCGTCGCCGATACGGTCGAGGATCAGGAGCGGCAGGTTGTCGGCGCCGGTCATCAGCGTCTGGCCTCGGAGATGGCGCGCTTCCACCTGTCTGAACCACCGGCCCCATTGCGGGAGATCCTGCGTCGCGCCGACGAGATCGGCGGTGACGGGGTGGCGCTTGCCCTGGTCGCTGACCAGCGGGCGGATGCCGCGTTCGATCACGTTTCCGGTCGGCTGGCCCGGCAGGATGTCGCCGAGCGCCGTGCGGTACAGGCTGAGCTGCGAGGCGAAGTCGGGGCCCGCCGCCGTCAGCACGGCGCCGCCGCGTTCGATATAGCGAACGATGTTTTCGAGATAGATGCCGGGCAGCACGCCGCGGCGGCGATACCGGTCGAAGATGATGAGATCGAACTCCTCGATCTTGACTTCGAACAGCTCGCGGATCGGAAACGCGATCAGCGACAGCTCGCGGACCGGCGTCGCATCCTGTTTTTCCGGCGGCCGCAGGATCGTGAAATGGACGAGGTCGACAGACGGGTCGGCCTTCAGGAAATTGCGCCACACGCGCTCGCCGGGATGCGGCTCGCCAGAGACCAGCAGCACGCGGAGCCGTTCGCGCACGCCGTTGACCTGAATGACGGCCTTGTTGTTCGCCTGCGTGATTTCGCCGTCAAGCGGCGACGCTTCGATCTGCAGGATGTTGGCGCCGGCATGTTCGAGGACGAGCGGTACCTTCTGCACGGAGTCGGATCTGACGCTGAGGATCCGGTCCGGCTTCCCGTCCTGCCGGAGGGTGACCCGTGCCGCGCCGCCGGGCGGCACGCCGAAATCGCGCACCTGCAGTTCGATCTCGACGGTCTTGCCGACGAGGCCGAAGCGGGGTGCGTTTTCGATCACCAGCCGGCGGTCGATCTCGTCCTTGCTGCCGGTGATCAGCGTGTGGACGGGTCCGGGAACCGGCGATGCCGCACCTTGCTCCGGTGCATCGTGCACCTGGCCGTCGGTGATCAGGAAGGTGCCGCCGATGCGGTTGCGCGGCACGTTGGCGAGGGCCTGTTGCAGCGAATCGAACAGCCGCGTTCCGTCGACCGGCGCGGTCGCGTTCTCCTGCGGCGCGCCGGCGCGGACCACGCGGACCTCGACGCCACGCAGGCGGTCCAACTGTTCGGTAAGCTCGCGCAGCGCTTCCTCCGCCTGGGCGCCTCGGTCGCCGATGCGCTGCGATGCGGATTCGTCGACGACGATGGCCACCACGTCGTCGTTGGGGACGCGTTCCTGTTCGACCAGGACGGGATTCGCGAGCGCGGCGAGCAGGACGCCGGCCGCCAGAAGGCGCCAGTCCGTGCCGCGGGCCCGCCGCCACAGGCCGAAGGCGGACAGCAGCAGCGTCAGCGCGCCGAGCGCCGCGAGCACCGTCCAGGGAAACATCGGGGCGAAAGCGATCGACAGCATGCTACTGGCCCAGCCTCTCGATGATCGCCGGCACGTGCACCTGATCCGTCTTGTAGTTGCCCGTCAGCGCGTACATCACCCAGTTGACCCCGAAGCGGTAGGCCATCTCGCGCTGGCGTTCGCCGCCCGGCACGACAGCGGCCAGCGGCCGGCCGAGCCCGTCGACCGCCCAGGCGCCCGCGAAATCGTTGGTGCCGATGATGACCGACGAGACGCCGTCGTTATGGCGGCCGCCGCGGCGCTCGACCCACAGCGGGCCGCCCGTCCACCGGCCGGGAAAGTCGTTCAGCAGGTAGAACGCCTTGGTAAGCACGTGATCCGGCGGCGTATGGGTCAGCGCCGGAACGTCCAGCCCCTCCAGCAGACGGCGCAGATGGAAGCCCGCTTCGCCGACCCCGCCCGAGGCGTCCGACGAGAACCCGCCGCGTTCGCGCGTGTCGAACAGGATGGTGCCGCCGGTCTTGAGATACTGATTCAGTTTGCCGCGCGCCTTCTCCGACAGCAGCGGCTGGCGCGGCGAGACGGCCCAGTAAAGCAGCGGGAAGAAGGCAAGCTCGTCGGCTTCGATGTCGACACCGATCGGATCGCCCGGCTCCACCGCCGTGCGCCGCCGCAACACGTCGCTCAGGCCGCGCAGGCCCGCGGAAGTCATGTCGTCGAGCGACCGGTCGCCCGTGACCACGTAGGCGAGCCGCGTGCTGGTGGTTGCCGACAACGCGCGTGCGTCGGGACCAGTGCGGTCGTTGGCCGCATTCTGCGCGTCCGCCGATCCCGGGGCTCCCGCGACGAGGAAGCCTGCCAGGATCGCGACGGACGCCGTCGCGCGGCCCGCGCCGCGCAGGCCGACCAGCCCGCGGAGGAAGAAGCTGACGACGAGATCGACGAGCGCCAGCATCAGGGCGCCGAGAAGAAGCCAGGGTTTGAAATCGACCTGCGGCGCGGTAACGAAACCGCTGCGGACGATGCCCTGCGGAAGCTCGCCCATCGGCGCCAGCGCGGAGAGGGCCGCCGCCATGTTCAGCGCGCGCCGGCCGTTATCCAGCCCGTAATATCCGGGCGGCGTTTCGGGTTTCGGCCGGGCGTCGGCGAATTCGCGCGCCGGGATCGCGACGGTGTCCGATGTCGGCGCGCCGAGGCGGCCGTACCCGTCCATCGTCCGGAGCGGCGGCAGGACCGCGGCCGAATCCCCGCTGACGACCCCGGCGCTGAGGCCGACGATCCGCCGCAGCATGTCGACGAACAGCCCGGATAGCGGCAGGTTGGACCAGTCCGTGTTCGCCGTCGTGTGGACGAGCACGATCCAGCCGCGCCCCCGCTTTTCGGCGGTCACCAGAGGCGTCCCGTCCGACAGCCGCGCCCAGGTCTTCTGGTTCAGATCGAGGCCCGGCTCGGCCAGCACCTGCCGGCTGATGCGGACGTCGGGGGTGACTTCCAGCCCCGAGAAGGGACTTGCTTCCTCGAACGGCAGCAGGCGGGCCGGCTCCGCCCAGGACATCGCGCCGCCGAGCTCGCGGCCGCCGCCGCGCAGCGGGACGGGTATCATCTCGTCGGTGCCGGAGGCGAGCTTCGGTCCGGCGAACCGCAGGACGACGCCGCCCTTCTCCATCCAGGCCTGCAGGGAGGCGATGTCGGATTCGAGCAGCTTGCCGATGTCCGCGAGGACGACGATGGCGAGCTCGCGCTTGAAGAGATCCGTGACGGTGCCGCGGCGCACTTCGGCGAACGGGCGCAGCGCGCGCTCGAGGTAGTAAAGCGAGGAGAGGAGGGGCTGTTCCACTTCGGATACGTCGCCCGAGACGAGCCCGACCGGGCGCCGCCGCCAGCGTTCGTCCATCAGGAAGACCTCTCCCGCGTTGCGGCCGTTTTCGATCTCGATCCGCGCGACGTCGTTCCGCAGTTCGCCTGGCAGGTCGAGGATCGCGGTCGCTTCCGATGCGTTCGCATCGAAGGTCGCTGTCTCGCGGGCGATCAGCCGGCCGTCGTCGGACACCGCGCGGACCTGGACGGTCTGCTCGCCGCCGTTCGGCACCCGCGCGATGGGAACGCTGAAGCTGTCGCCTTCCGCGGACGGCGGCAGGATCAGCCGCGCCCGCGCCGGCGCGGGTTGCTCGATCAGGGTAACGCCGCCGATCTGCTGAAGCCGGGAGGCGAGCGGCGCGACATTCGAATCGCCGATGCCGTCGGCAATCCAGACGATATTGGCGGCGCCGTCGAAACGTACCGTTTCCAACGCCTTCAGGGCCTGCGCGCGGTCCGACGGCCATGGCTTCGGCGCGAGTGCCGCGATCCGCTGAAGCGCTTCGGTGGCGCGCATCATCTTGCTGATCTGGATCGGCTCTCCGGGCGCGGACGGCGCGGTCGGCAGGATCAGGACCGGCCGGTTTTCGCGGTCGGCCTGGTCGACGAGTTCCGCGATCTTCTGCTGTCGGACCTGCCAGTCGGCCGCCGACGCCCACCCGTCGTCGACCACGACGACGAGCGGCCCGGAACCGTCCAGCTTCGCTGCCGGGTTGAGCAGCGGATGCGCCAGCGCGACGATCACCATCGCCGCCAGGATCATGCGCAGCAGGATCAGCCACCAAGGCGTGCGGTCGGGCGTTTCCTCGTTCGGGCGCAGCGCGAGAATGAGCCGGATCGGCGGGAACGACACCAGTCGCGGGGCGGGCGGCGTCGCCCGCAGCAGCCACCACAGCACCGGCAGCGTGACGAGCGCCGTCAGCAGCCACGGCGTGGTGAATGCGAGCCCGCCCAGTTCAAGCATCAGCTGCGCTCCGTTTCCGACATCAGCATGTGCAGCATCAGCATGGTCGATTCAGCCGGATGGTCCGTCCGGTTCACGGTAAAGGTCCAGCCGCTCGAGCGGCAAAGATCGGCGAGCGCGCCCCGATGCGCGGCGAGCAGCGCGGTATATTCGTCGCGCACGGCCTCGACGCGGCCGATCAGCGCGTTGCCTTCGCCCTCGAGCCCCTCGAAGCGGGTGCGTCCGAAGAAGGGCAGGATTTCCTCCGCCGGGTCGTTGACCTGCACGATATGTCCGGTGATGCCCTGCGCGGCGTAGCTGCGAACGATGGGCGCGATCTCGTCCACCGGGCTGAGAAAATCGCCCACCATCAGCACGCGGCTGTGACGGCGGAGCTGATCGACCGGAGGAAGTCCGTTGCCGCCCGACGAGTCATGCGTCAGTTCTGCCGCGAGACGCGTCAGCACGGCGCGGCCGCGCGCCGGGCGCTCGCCGCTGCCGAGCCGTGAAATCCGCTCGCCGCCGCGGATCAGAAGCGATGCGCTTGCCAGCGTGATGATCGCGGCGCGTTCCGCCTTGGTCGGCAACTCGGGGTCGGAGTGCCAGTTCATCGAGGGCGACCGGTCGGCCCACAGATAGACGTTCTGCGCGGCTTCCCATTCGTTCTCGCGGACGAACGCGGACTGGGTCTTCGCCGACTGGCGCCAGTCGATGCTCTGCGCCGGGTCGCCCACCTGGTAGCGCCGGTACTGCCAGAAGCTGTCGCCCGAGCCGGCGCGGCGGCGTCCGTGTTCGCCCTGCGCGATGATCGTGGCCACCCGTTCCGCCTTGACCAGCAAGGGCGGCAATACGGATGCGGCTTCTTCGGCCCGCTGTCGTATGCGGGCCGGGACCAGATCCGGATTGACGGCGGGGCGGGGCGCTCTCACGCCAGCGGCGCACACAGACGCGCGATGACGTCGTCGACCGTGATGCCGTCCGCGCGCGCCGAGAAGGTGAGCGCCATGCGGTGCCGCAGGACCGGCGGCGCGAGCGCGACGACGTCGTCGATCGACGGCGCGAACCGGCCGTTGAGAAGCGCGCGGGCGCGCGTGGCCAGCATCAGCGCCTGGCTGGCGCGCGGCCCCGGTCCCCAGGACAGGTGATTGCGGATTTCGGGATCGTCCGAATCGTTGGGCCGGCCGGCGCGGACCAGCTTCAGAATCGCGTCGGCCACCGCGTCGCCCACCGGGACAGAGCGGACCAGCCGCTGCGCGGCGAGCAGATCGTCCGCGGTCAGCACCTGCTCGGCGCCGGCTTCGGCGACGCCGGTGGTCGCGATCAGCATGCGCTTTTCGGCCTCCTCGTCGGGATATCCGACGTCGACCTGCAGCAGGAAGCGGTCGAGCTGGGCTTCGGGCAGCGGGTACGTGCCTTCGAGTTCCAGCGGGTTCTGGGTGGCGAGCACGTGGAACGGCTTCGGCAGGTCGTGGTCCTGGCCGGCGATCGAGACCCGGTATTCCTGCATCGCCTGCAGCAGCGCCGACTGGGTGCGCGGGCTGGCGCGGTTGATTTCGTCGGCCATCAGAAGCTGGCCGAAGATCGGGCCCTTGATGAACCGGAACGACCGGCGGCCCGTGTCGTCCTCTTCGAGGACTTCCGAGCCCAGGATGTCCGGCGGCATCAGATCCGGCGTGAACTGGACGCGCCTGTCCTCGAGGCCGAGCACCTTGCCGAGCGAGCTGACCAGCCGGGTCTTGCCGAGGCCCGGATAGCCTACGAGAAGCGCGTGGCCGCCGGCCAGAATGGTGATAAGTGTTTGATCTATAACGTCATGTTGGCCGAAAATGACACGGCCGATATTCTCCTTCACCGCGGCCATGCGCTGGCCGAGCGCCTCGATCTCCGACACGAGGCGTTCCGACGGTTCGCCCGCGCCGGTTCGGGTATCTGTGGTTGACTGAATATCGGTCACAGGAAACCTCTGATTTGGGGTATTAAGCCGTATGACGACGGGCTCTTTGAGTAATCTTGAACGTGCCTTGGGACAAAGCAAGGGCACAGGTGCCGATTCCGCGCCCCGCCCCGGCGGGCCCCAGATGTGCGGCGATATCGACATCCGCATCGCGCGCGACGGAACCTGGCATTACATGGGCTCGCCGATCGGCCGGATGCCGCTGGTGAAGCTGTTCGCGAGCGTGCTCGAACGAGACGAATCCGGGGATTTCTGGCTGATCACGCCGGCCGAGATGTGCCGCATCCGGGTCGACGACGCGCCGTTCGTCGCGGTCGACATGACGGTCGAGGGAAGCGGCCGCGACCGGCGGGTCGGATTCCGCACCAATCTTGACGAAAACGTGATTGCCGGCCGCGATCATCCGATCCGCGTCGACATCGATCCGGACACGTCCGAGCCGGCGCCCTATGTGCTGGTGCGCGACGGGCTCGAAGCGCTTATCTCGCGGTCCGTGTTCTACGACCTCGTCGAGATTGCCGAAGAAACGGAAATCGACGGCGCGGCGGCACTCGGTATCTGGAGCGACGGCCAATTTTTCGCTATCGGTACGATCTGACATGCCTGACGATCTTAATTTGAGCCACGGCGCGCGCATCCGCGCGGCGTTCCACGGACCCGGAATCGATCCGCCGCCGCTCGACGGCGACAACGGCTTCGGCTGGCTGCCGCAAAATCCCGAGGTTCCGCCCGAAAGGGCCGTCCACGCCGCCGTTCTGGTGCCGCTCGTCGAGCACGCCGAAGGACACACGGTGTTGCTGACGCAGCGAACGAGCCACTTGAAGAGCCATGCCGGCCAGATCTCGTTTCCCGGCGGCAAGGCGGAACCGCACGACGGATCGCCGGAAGACACGGCGCTGCGCGAGACGGAGGAGGAGATCGGCCTTGCCCGCGATGCGATCGAGGTCGTCGGCCGCCTCGGCCGCCGGACGACCGGCAGCGGCTTCCACGTGACGCCCGTCGTCGGGCTGGTCCGGCCGCCGATGACGCTGACCCCGGATCCGGGCGAGGTGGAAGCCATCTTCGAAGTGCCTCTTTCCTTCGTTCTCGATCCCGCCAATCACAAGACGGAAACGCGGCTGATACGCGGCGTGGAGCGCGAGTTCTTCGTCATGCCGTACCGGGATTTCTACATCTGGGGACTGACGGCGCGCCTCCTCGTCGCACTGAGCAACACGTTGGTCGCGCGATGATCCGTCTCCTGCTTCTCATCGTTTTGCCGATCGTCGCGCCGTACATCGCCTGGTACTGCTGGAAGATCTTTCTCGAGCCGCCCAGGATCGATCCGGCGACCGGCGACCAGATCGTGCCGAGCATCGTGGACGCGCCGCGCGGCAAGCTTCTGATCGCGGCCGTGGTGCTGCTGTTCCTCACGGTCGGCGGCTTCCTGATCGCGCATTACGCGATCGGTCAGGACCCCTATCGGCCGCTCGAATTCGAGCAGCCCGCCTCGAAGACCGGCACGCGGTGACGCCTGCCCGCTCCATCGCGCCGCCAGACTGGATGGCCGGCGGACCGGCGGCCGACATCATCCGCGAACTGTCCGGCAAAGGCGCGGCGGCGCGGTTTATCGGCGGCTGCGTCCGGGACGCCATCGTCGGCAGGTCGGTCAGCGACATCGACCTCGCGACCGACGCCGTCCCCGACCGCGTCGTCGAGATTCTCGGCGGGGCCGGCATCCGAACGGAGCCGACGGGCATCGAGCACGGGACCGTGACGGCGATCGTCCGCGACCGGCCCTACCAGATCACGACGCTGCGGCGCGACGTCGAGACCGACGGCCGGCGCGCCGTCGTCAGCTTCACGACCGACTGGGCGGAAGACGCCGGACGCCGCGACTTCACGATCAACGCGCTGTCGGCCGACGCGGACGGCTCGGTCTACGACTATGTCGACGGTCTCGCCGATCTGGCGGCGGGCCGCGTGCGGTTCATCGGCGCCGCGGCGGAGCGAGTCGCGGAGGATTATCTCCGCATCCTGAGGTTCTTCCGGTTCCATGCGGGATACGCGTCGGGCGCGCCCGACGAGGAGGCGCTCGCGGCCTGCCGCGCCGCCGCGGCCCGTATCGACGATCTCTCCGGCGAGCGGATCTGGCTGGAGCTGTCGCGTATTCTCCTGATCGATCCGCCGGGTACGGTATTCCAGATGATGGAGAAGGCCGGCGTGCTCGGCCGGCTGATCCCCATCGCCCGGAAGATAGACAGGCTGACTGCGCTCGCTGCGCTGGAGGGCATGATCGGGCTCGACGCCGATCCGATCCGGCGCCTGGCCGCGCTGATCGAACCGACGCGCCGCGAGGCATCGCAGGTGGCGGCCCGGCTGCGGCTCGGGCGCATCGATACGGACCGGCTGGATTCGCTGACCGCCAACCGCGGCCAGTGCAGCCCGGACATGTCCGAGGCGGTGCTGCGGCGCTCGCTCTATCGCGTCCGGACGCGGCATTTCCGCGATCTGCTCCTGCTCGACTGGTCGGAAGCGATTGTCCGCGACCGCGCCGCGGCGATGCGCACCGCCGACGGCTGGAAGAAGATCCTGGACTATGCGCAAGCCTGGGAACAGCCGGAGCTTCCCGTCAGCGGCGAGGACGTGATGGGCTTCGGCGTGCCCGAAGGTCCGGCCGTGGGCGAGATGCTCGAAGCGATCGAGGAATGGTGGCTCGAACGCGCGTTCAAGCCGGACCGCGAAGCCTGTCTCGACAGGCTGCGGCTGCTGGCGCGGCGGCGATAGCCAAGACGATGGCGAGGAGAGCGGGACCGTGACCTACAGCCTGAACCCGATCGACTGGACTTACGAAGACTTGGAGCCGCACGTTCCGGCGGCCGACGCGAAGCGGCACCGCGAGGGCGTTCACCAGGCCTATATCGACGCGCTCAACGCCCTTGTCGCCGACAACCCCGAGCTCGCCGGCAAGACCGTCGAGGAATTGCTGCGCGGCATCGACGACGTTCCCCGGGCCGTTCGCCAGCAGACCGCCCATCTCGCAGGCGGCCACGCGAACCACCAGTTCCTGTGGAAGGTGCTGGGCCCGGCGAGCCCGCGCCAACCCGTCGGCGAACTGGCCGCCGAAATCGACAGAACCTACGGCTCTTTCGGCGGGTTCCGTTCGGCCTTCGAAGCCGCGGCGGCAGGGCTCGGCGTCGAGGGCTGGGTTTTCCTGAGCCTGTCGAGGCCGCTGACCGGCGATCTCGAAATCGTCGCGTTGCCCGGCAACGGCAGCGTCCTTACGATCGCCAAACCGGGTATCCTGATCTGCGATCTGTGGGATCACGGAACCGGCCGGCCCGCGTTTCCGGCGTACTGGGATATCGTCGACTGGAATGTCGGCGAGTACCGCTATACGGGGCTTCGCGCGGGCAAGACGCACCTGTAGGCTCTTGCGGAACCACGGGGAGAGGAAGCGATGTTCAGCGTAGACAAGACGGTTTCCGTGAACGGCGGCATCGCCGCCGGCCAGCCGGTCCTCGACCGCTCCGCCGTCTGGCGCGGGCTCGTGATGAAAGCCGAGGACGCGCGTCCGTTCGTGCCGGTGATGGAGGCCTGCGACGTGCAGGAGCGCGGCGACGGATGGCTGGTCCGCGAGATCCAGATCGCCGGCGAGAAGATGCACGAGCGGATCACGTTCCATCCCGAGCACACGGTCGAGTTCGAGCGGCTCGACGGCATCGAACGAGGCACGATCCTCAACGAGATTATCGAGGACGCAGACGGCAACCTGTCGCTCAAGTTCAGCTTCACGCTGAGCCGCGAGGACATGGAGGACGGCAGCGCCGAGGAGGCGGCCTATGCCGCGGGCATGGAGGGTACCTATCTGAAAGCGGTCCAGGCGACGCTCGATACGATCCGCCGGCTTGTTTCGGAAGGCGCGCTCGAGGCCTGACCGGTCCGTTCAGACGTCGGGGAAACGCTCCCGCAGCTTTTCCAGCGTCAGCCGCTCGCGCATTTCCTCGTCGAGATAGTCGACGCCGATCCCGTACCGGTCCCACTTCTCGGCGATCCGGCGTTCCAGCTCCGGATCCATCGACGCGATGGGCGACATGCGCCGGCCGTCCCAGTCGGGATTGCGCTCGAAGGTCCAGTTGCGGGTCGCGTCGATCAGCACGCGGGTCCAGCGCGCGGTACCGTATTTCCGGATGTCGGCGTATTCCGGCCGCGTCGACGGGTCGAGCACCGAGCCGAACGTGGGGCCGAACGTGAGGACGCCGTTCTCGCTGGCGTTCACGCGGAAGGCCATCGCCCATTCGCGGGCTTCCCAGTCGCGGAGATCGATGTCCTCCTCGACGACCATCACGTTCTTGAAGAACCACTGACCGGCGGAGGTGCCCCACAGCACGTTGGCAATCTGCTGGGCGTGGCCGTGATAGCGCTTCTGTATCTGGACGACGATGTTCATGCCGGTGACGACCGGCGGCATCCAGACGTCGAGCACGCCGTCGACGCCAGCGTCCTCCAGCATGTTCCAGGCGATCGCCGACCACGAATAGGCGCAGAGCGTCGAATCCTCGCTCGGGAAGCCGGGCCGCGCGCCTTCCAGCGCGCCGCGCATGATGGGATCGTCGCGGTGGGTGATGCACTCGATCTGGACGACCGGCTTGGGCGACGGCTTGCCGCCTTCGTGTCCGGGATAGTCGGCGAACGGGCCCTCCATCACGAACGTGTCGGGGTCGGGATCGATGAAGCCCTCGATCACGAACTCGGCGTTGGCGGGCACTTCGAGGTCGCTGGTCTCGCACTTCACGAGCTCCACCGGCGCACCCAGGATCGAGCCCATCATGTCCCATTCGCAGATGCGCCGCGGGAACGGGCTGCCGGCGCAGAACGGCAGCACGTCGTGCCAGCCGTGGACGATGGCGACCGGCATCTTCTCTTTCGTGTTTCGGTGCTTGCCGAAATGCCCGCCCCAGCCCTGCGTCGGCAGCATCAGCTTGGCGATCTGGTTGCGGCCCGCGACCATGCCGCGATAGAGGCCGACGTTCGCGCGGCCCGTCTCCGGGTCCTTTGTGACGACGCCGCAATAGGTATCGATGTAGCGGCCGCCGTCCTTGCCGTACCAGCGCGGGGCGGGGAACTGGCCGAGGTCGATCTGATTGTCGCGCAGCACGTTCGCCTTTACCGGGCCGTCGCGGACGATCACGGGTTCGAGGGGCGCGCGATAGCGGTCCTTGAAATGGCGAACGAGGTCCTTGTCGGACGTGTCGGCCGGCAACCCCGCCATCAGCGCGGTGCGGCCGCGCGTCGACAGCCCGCAGGTCATCAGCCGCGTGCAAATCGTGTCCTTGTGATCCCGGATGTTCTCGAAAATCAGCGCCGGGCCGCCGAGCGCCATGTTGGCGCGCGTGACCGCGCCGATCTCCTCGTCCCAATCGACGCGCGTGGAGATGCGCTTCAGCTCGCCGAGCGATTCAAGCTCGCCGATCCAGCTCCTCAGGCTCGGGCCTTCCGTCGCGGTTTTCTTCTTCGCCATGCGTCTCTCCCTGCCGGGAAGATACTGTGCGGCTCGATCCGCGCAAAGGGCGGCCGGCCTCTGGATTCGCCTTGGCGTCTGTGAAAACATCCGGAAAATTTTCAGGGAGGACAGCATGCATACCGGCTACGAACTGGTGTGGATCGCCGCGGAACGCACGCCCGATCATCCGGCGCTGGTGGACGACCGGACCGCGCGCGTCCTGACCTACAGGGAGTTGATGGCCGAGATCGACGCCGTCGCGGCCGGCTTCGCGGAACGGGGGATCGGCCGCGGCACGCGGGTCGCCACCGCGCTGCCGAACCTGTGGGAGCACTGCATCGCGATTCTCGCGCTGATGCGCCTCAATGCCGTTCCCGCCCTGATGAACTTCCGCCTCAAGCCGGAGGAGATCGCCCAGCTCTGCAAGGCCTGCGATATCCGCGCCGCCGTCCTGTTGCCCGACCCCGACGTCGTCGGCGCCGTCGCAGCCGCGTTGCCCGACGGCGCGCCGGTCTGGACCGCGGGCTGGGCGGTCGCCGGCTCGGTCGATTTCGCGGGC
>JAYPTI010000013.1:0-38321 GCA_038133505.1 Alphaproteobacteria bacterium | reverse complement strand
CGCGGCCCAGCATGTCGACGGTCACGTTTTCCAGCTTGATGCCGAGGTCTTCGGAGACGACCTGACCACCGGTCAGGATCGCGATGTCCTCCAGCATGGCCTTGCGGCGATCGCCGAAGCCCGGGGCCTTGACGGCCGCGATCTTCAGGCCGCCACGCAGCTTGTTGACCACGAGGGTGGCAAGCGCCTCGCCCTCGACGTCTTCCGCGATGATCAGCAGCGGACGACCCGACTGCACGACGGACTCGAGCAGCGGCAGCATCGTCTGCAGGCCGGAGAGCTTCTTCTCGTGCAGGAGGATGTAGGGATCCTCGAGCTCGGCGAACATCTTCTCGGCATTGGTGACGAAGTACGGCGAGATGTAGCCGCGATCGAACTGCATGCCTTCCACGACCTCGAGGTCGGTGGCGAGCGACTTGGCTTCCTCGACCGTGATCACGCCTTCCTTGCCGACGCGCTGCATGGCGTTGGAGATCATGTCACCGACTTCGGTGTCGCCGTTCGCGGAAATCGTACCGACCTGGGCAACTTCGCTGTCGGAGGAGACCTTCTTGGCCTTCTTGCGCAGCTCTTCGATGACGGCCGCAACCGCGGTGTCGATGCCGCGCTTGAGGTCCATCGGGTTCATGCCGGCGGCAACCGCCTTCGAACCCTCGCGAACGATCGCCTGGGCGAGAACGGTCGCGGTCGTCGTGCCGTCGCCGGCTTCGTCGTTGGTCTTCGACGCGACTTCGCGCACCATCTGGGCGCCCATGTTCTCGAACTTGTCCTCGAGCTCGATCTCCTTCGCGACGGTCACGCCGTCCTTGGTGATCCGCGGCGCACCGAACGCCTTGTCGAGAACGACGTTGCGGCCCTTCGGACCCAGCGTCACCTTGACCGCATTGGCCAGGGTGTCGACGCCCTTGAGCATCTTCGCCCGGGCATCAGCTTCGAATTTTACTTCCTTGGCAGCCATTTTATCAGCGCTCCTACTCGATGATTCCCATGATGTCGGATTCCTTCATGATGAGGAGATCCTTGCCATCAACCTTGACTTCCGTCCCGGACCACTTGCCGTAAAGCACCCGGTCGCCCTTCTTGACGTCGAGCTTGACGGGCTTGCCGTCATCGCCCCGCGCGCCGTTGCCGACGGCAACGATCTTGCCTTCCTGCGGCTTCTCCTGCGCGGTATCGGGGATGATGATGCCGCCCGCCGTCTTTTCCTCGGCGCCAAGCGGTTCGACCAGTACGCGGTCATGCAAAGGCCTGATTGCCATCGACCCTCTCTCCTTAATTCGTTGTTTCTACGTACAAATTGATACTTGCTAGCACTCCCGACTAGCGAGTGCCAGACATATAGGGACCTGCCCTTGGGCTGTCAACCCGGAGCACGGCCCAAAAAGCCGATTTTTTTAGCGATGCGGGTGGTTCTTTTCGAACCGCGCGAGATTATCGGCAGAGATCGCCACGTCGAAATCGACGAATTCCCCGTCGTCAGACCGTTCGAGAACGTCCGCATTGCGGTAGAGCCACGATATTGCCGCTCCGTCCGCCTGCGCCAGACGCAGCTTCACGACATCCCGGTCGCTCGACAGCAGTCGGTCTATCATCTCGAGAAAGGCGTCGCAATTCTCGCCGATCACCGCGGAGATACACAAAACGTTCGGCGTGCGGGCCGCGAGATTGTCGACGACCGCGCGTTCTTCCCCGTCGAGAAGATCGACCTTGTTGAAGAGCTCGACGAAATGACGGTCCTCGTCGGTCTCTTCGATGCCGAGTTCGCGCAACACGCGCTCGACGTCCTGTTTTTGCGATTGCGTATCCGGATGCGAGATATCGCGGACGTGAACGATGACGTCCGCTTCGATCACCTCTTCGAGCGTCGCGCGGAAAGCGGCGATCAGTGTCGTCGGCAGATCAGAGACGAAGCCCACCGTATCGGACAGGATCGCGTTCCGGCCGGACGGCAGCTTTATCGCCCTCATCGTCGGGTCGAGCGTCGCGAAAAGAAGGTCCTTGGCGAACACCTCGGCGTCGGTAAGCCGGTTGAACAGCGTCGATTTGCCGGCGTTCGTATAGCCGACCAGCGCCACCACCGGATACGGCACGCGCCGGCGCGCCTTGCGGTGCAGTTCGCGGGTCCGCGTCACCGTCTCCAGTTCCCGGCGGATCTTGGTGATCCGCTCGGAAATCATGCGGCGGTCGGCCTCGATCTGCGTCTCGCCCGGACCGCCGAGAAAGCCGAAGCCGCCGCGCTGCCGCTCCAGATGGGTCCAGGTCCGGACCAGCCGGCTGCGCTGATAGGTCAGATGCGCAAGCTCTACCTGAAGCACGCCTTCGCGCGTCGCCGCGCGTTCGCCGAAGATCTCCAGGATCAGGCCTGTCCGGTCGATGACCTTGGCCTTCCAGGCCTGTTCGAGGGTCCGCTGTTGGACGGGCGACAGGGACGTATCGACGCTGACGACGTCGGCGCCGGTTTCCTCGACGACCTCGCCGAGGCGTTCGACCGTGCCTGTGCCGAAATACGTCCCTGCCATGATCCGAGGCAAAGGAACGGCCTCGGCGCCGACGACGTCGAGATCGATCGCGCGGGCAAGCCCCACCGCCTCGTCGAGTTTGGACTCGACGCTTCGTCCGTTCAGGGCAGAGGATTTATCGTAGGGATGCAGAACGAGAACGCGCGTACGCCCGTCATAGCTGTTCTGCAGCGTGTCGTCGCCCAATTCAGTCGTCTTGGTCTTCCGCGTCTTCGTCGTCATAGAGGCTGATCGGGCTGACCGGCATTACCGTCGAGATGGCATGCTTGTAGACCAGCTGAGAATGCCCGTCGCGACGCAAAAGCACGCAGAAATTATCGAACCAGGTGATAATTCCCTGAAGCTTCACGCCGTTCACGAGAAAGACGGTGACGGGAACTTTTTGCTTGCGAACGTGATTGAGAAAGACGTCCTGCAGGTTCTGCGGTTTTTCTGAAGGCATTGGCTTACCTTATTGTTTTCATTAAATTATTAGTCTTCAACCTGCCTGGCTGCACGGACATAGCCCACCCGCAGCGGCAACAGGCTTCATTGCTTACACGTCTGATATGGCACGTTACAGTCGCCTGACAAGCGCGAGCAGGTCCGAACAGGTCAAAAAATGACTGTCCGGGGGGTGGTTTCTGAACTCCGAATCCTCCGGATTCCGCTCTCCGACGAGGATAGAGACGCATCCCGCCCCGCGTGCGCAGGCCATATCGACCCATGTATCGCCGACGAACCAGACGTCCGGCCCCGGCGCGACGCCGGTGCCGTCCAGCGCCATGATGACGGGATCGATCGCGGGCTTGTCCCTCGTCGCGTCCGTCGCCCCGACCAGCCTGCCCTCGAAATAGCGGTCCCAGCCGAGATGCGTCGATTCCCGGCGCAGATGCCCGCCCGACTTGTTGCTGACGACGCCCATGTGCGGAATTTTCGCGGCGATCGTCGCGAGAAGCTCTTCGGCGCCCTCGATCACGCGGATCTGCTCGAGATGGACCGCCCGGTATTCGCCGTAGAAAATATCGCGCGCGTCTTCCCAGCGGTCGCCGAACAGTTCCGGAAACGCCTCGCGCAGCGACTTGCGGACGCGCTGCATCGTCTCCTCGAACGTCCAGACGGGATGGCCCATCGCCGTCAGCGTGCGGTTCATGCTTTCGTGAATGACCGGCCAGCTGTCGACGAGCGTTCCGTCCCAGTCGAACAGAACGGCCTGGGGCAATTTTTCCATCGTCAAGCGCCGCTCCGGAGATGGGCGTCGTAGCGCGCCAGCAGCGCCCGCGTCCGCGGCCCGGGTTTTCCGTCGCCGATGACGGAATCGTCGATTTTCACGATCGGCATCACGAACGCGGTCGTGCTGGTCAGAAACGCCTCGTCGGCCTGCCGCGCCTCATCGGCGCCGAACGCCCGCTCCTCGAGGGTCAGCGCCTCCGCCGCCGCCATTTCTAGCAGGGCCAGGCGCGTCACGCCGTTGAGGATCGCGTGATCCGGCGCATGCGTGACCAGACGGTCTCCCACGACGATCCAGGCGTTGGTCGACGTGCCTTCCGTGACCATGCCGTTCGCATCGACCTGCCACGCTTCGTAGACGCCGTTGCGAACCGCCTGCTGCTTCGCGAGGATGTTCGGCAGGAGCGACACCGATTTGATGTCGGGCCGCTGCCAGCGGATATCCGGAACCGTGATCACCGCCACGCCGTTTTCCACCAACGCCCGCGCCGGCGGCACCATGGGACGGACCGTCATGACCACGGCCGGCCGCACCCCTTCGGGAAACTTGTGGTCGCGCTTGGCGACGCCGCGCGAAACCTGAATGTAGAGGGCGCCGTTGACGATGCGGTTGAGCCGCAGAAGCTCCGCAATCTTGATTTTGAAATGCGCGCGCGAAAACGGCATCGCCATCCCGAGCTCGGACAGCGACCGTTCCAACCTGTCGAAATGCAGGTTTTCGTCGACGAGCCGGTCGCCGACGGTCGCAATCACCTCGTAGACCGCGTCGGAGAACTGATAGCCGCGGTCCTCGATATGCACGCCGGCGCGGTCGTGCCGGAGGTACTGGCCGTTGACGTAGGAGATACGGGGCATTCTCGGGAATTTCCTCTCAGAAGAACTCGAGGCTCACGGCGAACAGACGCTCGATTTCCCGGACCGCCTGTGGCCGAACGAACATGATCACCCGGTCGCCCTTGTTGAGAACGGTACTGCTGCGCGGCGTGAGAACCTTGTCGCCCCGGATGATCGCCCCGAAGATGACGCCGCCCGGCAGATCGGCCTTCCCGATGGGCTCGCCGACGAGACTGGAGGTTTCGAGAATATCGGCTTCCAGAACCTCGCCGAGGTCCTCGCCCAGCGAATGCACGTCCCGGATCCGGCCGCGGCGCACATGCTGCAGGATCGTCGACGCCGTGATCGACCGCGGCCCGATGACCGCGTCGACGCCCAGCGTGGTAATGAGCGGCGAGTAGTTCGTGTTGTTGACGAGGGCGATCGCGCGTTGCGCCCCGTGCCGCTTGGCGAGCAAAGACCCGAGAATGTTGGTCTCGTCGTCATTGGTCACCGCGACAATGGCCTCCGTCACACCGACGCCGGCCTCCTCGAGAATTCCTGGCTCGAGCGCGTTGCCGTTGATCACCGTGACGTTGGGAAGCTGCCGCGCCGCAAGCTCGGCCCGCTCCCGGCTCGCCTCGATGATGCGCGTGGTCACGCCCGGATGTTCTTCGGCAATCAGCCCGGCCAGGAAAATGCCGACATTGCCGCCGCCGGCGATGATGATGCGCCTCGCCTGGCTTTCCTCGTGGCCGAAAATCGTCATCGCGCGCCCGACATGCTCGGTATCGGCGACGAAATACACGTCGTCGCCCGTGAGCATGTGCTCGTCGGCGGTCGGCACGATCGTATGGCCGTCGCGCACGATGGCGACAACGACGATGTTCAGATCGGGAAACACGCCGGTGAGCTGGCGCAGCGGCGTATTGACGACGGGGCAGTCCTCGTTGCACCGCAGGCCGATGACCCGGACGCGCCCGTCGGCCATCGGGATCGCCTCGAATGCGCCCGGAACGACGAGATCGCGGGAGATTGCGTGGGCGACCTCGAGTTCCGGCGAGATGATCACGTCGATCGGCATGTTCTCGCGGCTGAACAGGTCCGCCCAGATCGGCTGCAGATAGCTCTGGTTCCGAACGCGGGCAAGCTTGGTCGGCACGTTGAACAGCGAATGAGCGACCTGGCACGCGACCATGTTCACCTCGTCCGACTGCGTCACCGCGATCAGCATGTCGGCGTCTTCGGCGTTCGCGCGTTCCAGCACGTCCGGGTGCGAGGCGAACCCGAGGATCGCCTGAACGTCGAGCGTATCGCCGACGTTACGGATATTCGCTTCGGACGAATCCACGACGGCAACGTCGTGGTTTTCCACGGAGAGCTGCCGGGCGATGTGGTAGCCGACCTGTCCGGCGCCGCAAACGATCACTTTCATGGGGTTTTATCCAGTTGCATTGCCGGCGGTTCAGCCGGTCATGTCCGCCGTATCGCGAGTGTTCACGCCGAGCGACTTGAGCTTCCTGTGGAGCGCCGACCGTTCCATCCCGACGAAGGCCGCGGTGCGCGAAATATTCCCGCCGAACCGCGATACCTGCGTCAGCAGATACTGGCGTTCGAAAATTTCGCGGGCTTCGCGGAGGGGCAGAGACATCATCTTCGCTCCCTCCTCCGATTCCACGTGCGGCGTCGAATTGCCGACGATTTCGGGCGGAAGGTTCTCGATCGTGATGGGATCCGCTGCGCCGCCCGGCGCCATGATCAGCATCCAGTCCACGACGTTCCGAAGCTGGCGGACGTTGCCCGGCCAGTCGTAGGTCTGAAGGGTCGCGAGCGCGTCGCGGCCGACCGACCGCAACGGACCGCCGCCGGCCGACGCCGAGCTTTCCATAAAATGCTCGATCAGCACCGGAATGTCGTCGCGCCGTTCCGTCAGCGCCGGAATCCGGATCGGAACGACGTTCAGGCGGTAGAACAGGTCCTGCCGGAAATTCCCGGCAGCCATCTGTTCCTCCATGTCGCGGTTGGTGGATGCGATGACGCGCACGTCGACCTGAACCGGCTGATCGCCGCCGACCCTGTTGAATCGCTGCTCCTGGAGGACGCGCACGATCTTGCCCTGGGTTCCGAGAGGCATGTCGCTCACCTCGTCGAGGAGCAGCGTCCCGCCGTTCGCCCGTTCCAGCGTACCGATGACGCGCCCCGCGCCGCCGGCGGCTCCCTCCTCGCCGAACAGCTCGACCTCCATCCTGTCGGGCGCCATCGCCGCGCAGTTGAGCACGACGAACGGCGCGGTCGAGCGCCCCGATTTCAGATGCAGCTGCCGGGCGAAAACCTCTTTGCCGACGCCCGGCGGCCCCGAAATCAGCACGCGGCTGTCGGTCGGCGCCACGCGGTCGAGCGCGGCCTTGACCTGCCGGATCGCCGCCGAGACGCCGATGATTTCAGAGGTTTCCGAGACCCGCCGGCGCAGTTCCTGGTTCTCGCGATGCAGCCGGGCGGCCTCGATCGCCCGGTTGCAGGTGACCAGAAGACGGTCGGCCTTGAACGGCTTTTCGATGAAGTCGTAGGCGCCGAGCTTGATCGCGTTGACGGCCGTTTCGACATTGCCGTGCCCGCTGATCATGATGACGGGCACATCGACGCAGTTCTCTCGCAAATAGGCGAGGATATCCATCCCGTCGAGATCGCTCCGCTCGAGCCAGATGTCGAGAATGACGAGGCCCGGCGGTTTCGCGCTCACCGCCTCGATCGCCGAGGCGCTGTCCGCCGCGGTCCTGCAATCGAATCCCTCGTCGCCCAGAATATCGGCGATGAGCATCCGGATATCGGATTCGTCGTCGACGACCAGTACGTCAGTTGCCATGTTCAGTCGCCATTTATCGTCCTGCCCGGCGCCAGTGGCGCATCTTCCGTGGGCACTTTCTCCAGCGGGAACACGATGCGGACTTTCGCTCCGCCGCCATCGCGGTCCTCCAGCTCGAGGAGCGCGTCGTGGTCTTCGACGATCTTTTTGACGATCGCCAGCCCCAGACCGGTGCCCTTTTCCCGCGTGGTGACATAGGGCTCCGTCAAACGCTCGCGCTCGGCTTCCGGAAGACCGCGTCCGTTGTCCTCGATCTCCAGAATGATCGCGCTGCCCTCTCGGATCAACCTCAACACGATGCGACCTTTTTCCCCTGCCCTGTCGCCTTCGCGCCCCTCGATGGCATCGACGGCGTTCTGCAGCAGGTTCGTCAGCACCTGCCCGATCTGGCGCGCATCGCAGGGTATCTGCACCGGCCCGTCGGGAAGCTGCGTTTCGAAGTCGATATCGGCGTGTGCGTTGCGCGGCAGCACCAACGCCTCGCGGCACAGCATCGCGAGATTCTCGATCCGCATCTCGGGGGTCGGCATCCGCGCGAAGGCGGAGAATTCGTCGACCATCCGGCCGATATCGCCCACCTGGCGGATGATCGTGTCGGTACAGTTGGAAAACGTGTCCGGATCGCTCGTCACTTCGGACAGGTATTTCCGCCGCAGACGTTCGGCCGACAGCTGGATCGGCGTCAACGGGTTCTTGATCTCGTGCGCGATGCGTCGCGCAACGTCCGACCACGCCGCCTTGCGCTGGGCGGCGACAAGCTCGGTGATGTCGTCGAACGTCGCCACGTAGCCGACCACCTTGCCGTCCACCGCGTCGGCGGCGAGACGAAGCAGCAGGGTCCGCTGCTGACGGCGGCGGTGCAGCGAAATCTGTTCTTGCACCGGGCGCGCGCGATTGCTGCGGGCGCGTTTGAGCAGATCGTCCATTTCGGGAATGAGATCGCGGACGTCGGCGCCGATTTCCGCGTCGAGGTCGCTGCCCAGCAGGGCCGACGCCGACCGGTTGGCGAGATTGATGCGCCCGTCCGGATCGAGGCCGATGATGCCCGCGGACACGCCCGCGAGCACCGTCTCGATGAAATGGCGGCGTTCGTCTAGCTGCCGGTTCGCCTGCACGAGCTCGGACCGCTGGCCTTCGAGCTGGTTGGTCATCCGGTTGAAGGCCCGGCTGAGAAGGCCGAGCTCGTCCGTTTCCGGCCCTTCGTCGACCCGCGCCGTCAGATCGCCCGCCCGGATTCTTTCCGCCGCTTCCGCGAGGTCCGTGATCGGTCTCGACAACCGGTTCGCGAACACGAGTCCGATCCAGATCGCGACGAACAGGAGCAGAAGGCCCACCAGGATGAAGATCATCGCGAACGTCACTTCGATCGACGAGCGCTTGCCCTGGATGTCCTGATATTCCGCCGCCGCCTGTCGGGTCTTCTCGATGTGCTCGATCACGTTCGGCTCGACGTAGCGGCCGATGTAGAGGAAAGCATCGACGATGCGGTCCAGCTTGATGACCGCGCGTACCCGATCCTCGGATTCGCTGGTCAGCAGGACGACGTCGCCGGCGCGTGCACGCTCGAGCGCTTCAAGCGGCACGGGGTCCTGGTCGAGCACGAAACTCAGCGACCAGCTAGCGATCGTACGCCCCGTTCCGTCGACGACGTAGGCCTCGCTGAGACTGCGCAGCAGGCCCTGCGCCGCGAGAATTCGGGTCAGCTGGAGGCGGCTGCCCGTTACCAGCGGCGCCGCGCGGTCGACGTCGCGGGCCATCGACAGCACATCTGCGCGGATAACCTGCTGGTGTTCCTTCAGGTAGGCCTCGGCGACGGCGCGCGATTCCACGATCGCGGTCCGGACGCGGTCGTTGAACCAGGAATCCATCGAGAAGTTGAAGAAGATCGCCGAAAACGCCGACACGACGATCGCCGGCGCCAGCGCGACGAGGCTGAACAGCACCACCAGGCGGGTATGCAGCCGCGAGCCGACGCGGCCGCTCCGCCGCTCCATCCAAAGTTCGACGAGATTGCGCGCAACGACGAGGCCAAGCAGCAGAAAGATCACGAGATCGATCTGCAGCAGAATCAGGATCGTGCGCGTCCCGCCGCCGAGGGGAGACGCGCCGGTAATGGCGCCATAGGTCGCGAACGCTGAGACGAGCGCCGCCAGCGTCAACGCGATCGCAAGCTTGCGCCCGATTGCGACCCGTTCGGACCACGCGACGAGGCGTGGCCAGAATCCCGGTGACGCCGGGGCCGACGATGCGTCGATCGTCTTACCGCTCATTTACGTCAATCCCCCCGACATGCCGACCATGCGGGTAGACACGATGCCATCAAACCGATCCGCGAAAGAACTCTATGTCGAGCTCGCGAATTTTCTTCCTCAGCGTATTTCTGTTCAGACCCAGAATCTCGGCTGCCCTGATCTGGTTGCCCCGGGTCGACGCCAGCGTCAGCTGGATCAAGGGACGCTCCATCTCGTGCAACACCCTATTGTACAACCCATTTTCGGGTCTGCCACCCTCGGACTCGGCGAACATTCTGACCAGGTGGCGCTCGATCGCGCCCGACATCGTTTCGTCTTCGTCGACCGCGCCGGCGCTACTGCCGGTCCCTGCGGTCTCCGACAGTTCTTCGCGCACCACGTCTGCGGTGATCGTCTCGTCGGCATAGAGCGCCGCCAGTCTCTGCACCAGATTTTCGAGCTCGCGGACGTTTCCGGGCCACGAATGACGCATCAGCACGTCCATGGCCGCCGGATGGATCGCCTTGAACGGCAGGCCGTTCGCCGCCCCTCTGGCGAAGAAGTGCTCGACCAGCTCCGAGATGTCTTCCGTCCGGTCGCGGAGCGGCGGCAGCCGAATCGGCACGACGTTCAGGCGGTAGTAAAGATCCTCGCGGAAGTGGCCCTGCTTCACCTGCTTGTTCAGGTCGCGGTGGGTGGCCGCGATGATGCGGACGTCGGCGCGGATCGGCGTGCGGCCGCCGACGGTCGTGTATTCGCCGTCCTGCAAGACGCGCAGCAGACGCGTCTGCGCGTCGATGGGCATATCGCCGATCTCGTCGAGAAACAGTGTCCCCCGCTGCGCCTGTTCGAAGCGCCCGATGCCGCGTCCCGTCGCGCCGGTAAACGCCCCCCGTTCGTGGCCGAACAGTTCCGCCTCGACCAGATCGCGCGGGATCGCCGCCATGTTGATCGCGATGAACGGGCCGTTCCGGCGCTTGCCATAATCGTGGAGCGCCCGCGCGACGAGTTCCTTGCCGGTGCCGGACTCGCCGTTGATCATCACGGTCAGATCCGTTGCCATCAGGCGCGCGAGAACGCGATAGATGTTCTGCATCGCGGCCGACCGGCCGATCAGCGGAAGCTGTTCGTTCTCTTCGTCGGCGGCGTGTGAATCGGCGTCTTTCGTGTCCGACAGGGCGCGCTCGACAACCCCCAGCAGTTCGCCGAGATCGAAGGGCTTGGGCAAATATTCGTAGGCGCCGCGCTCGTTCGCCTTGACCGCCGTCAGCAGCGTGCTCTGCGCGCTCATCACGATGACCTTCAGCTCGGGGCGCAGCTCGCGGATGCGCGGGACCAGATCGAGGCCGTTCTCGTCGGGCATCACGACGTCGGTGATGACCAGGTCGCCCTCCCCGTCAGCCACCCACGACCAGAGCGTGGTTGCGTTGTTCGCCGCCTTTACGACGTATCCCTGCCGGGCCAGAGCCTGTTCGAGGACCGTGCGGATCGCACGGTCGTCGTCGGCGACGAGAACCGTCGTCATCTGCCTACCTCTTCTTTCGAAACACTCTTCGAGCCCCGCCCGTCCGATCCGTCGTGGATCGGCAGACGGACCCGGAATTCGGTACCTTCGTCCGAACTGTCGAACTCGACGATGCCGCCATGATCGCCGACGACCTTGGCGACCAGCGCGAGGCCGAGCCCGTTGCCGTCGATTTTCGACGTGACGAACGGCTCGAAAAGATTTGCGGCCACATCGGCCGGAATACCGGGGCCGTTGTCCAGGATCGACACCATGAGCGGCAACTGGACCCGCCGGGCGCCGCCCGGCAGCGCAAGCCGGATCCCGTGCTGATACCCCGTCCGGAGGCGCACGATGCCGCCCTTGCGCGGTGCGGCCTCGCAGGCGTTCTTGACGATGTTCAGGAACACCTGGATGAGCTGATCGGCATTGCCGTAGACGGGCGGCAGCGAGGGGTCGTATTCCTCGACGAACGAGATGTGCCGGCCGAAACCGGCCTGGGCGATCTTGCGGACCCGCTCTAGGACCTGATGGATGTTGGCCTCCGAGCGGTTCAGCGGCTCCTCTGAAAAGAGCCCCATACGGTCGACAAGCTCCACGATCCGGTCGGTTTCCTCGCAGATCAGACGGGTCAGGTCGCGGTCGGTATCGGCCGTCAGCGCGGATTCGAGCAGTTGCGCGGCCCCGCGGATACCGGAGAGCGGGTTTTTGACCTCGTGCGCCAGAAGCGCCGCAAGGCCGGTCACCGAGCGCGCCGCATTGCGATGGACGAGCTGACTGTTGATCCGCCGCGCGATCGACTGCTCGTGCAGCGACAGGATCGCCATCGACGAGCTGTCGGACAGCGGCGCCGCGGTAATCGCCAGATTTCGCGTGTTGTGGCGCGGATACTCGATCGACACGTCGTATTCGGCGACGCTCGTCTGCCCGTGCACCGCCTGGAGCACCAGCGAAAAGACCGGGCTGTCGCCCGGCAGGATGTCCCGCAACCGGCTGCCGACCAGAACGTTGGCGCCCTGCTCGAAAAACTGCTCCGCCGCCGCATTGACGAAACGGATGGTGCTGTCTTCTTCGAGCGCGATCACCGCAAAGGGCACGGACGACAAAACCTGCAGTGGATGAACGTCTTCCGCCAGAATGGTATCCAAACCGGCCATCAAGCCGCCTTTCCCAGGGCACTACCGCGCCTCAAGGCGACGGCACTACCACCATTGAAGAAGAAATTTTCCACTTCATTTAATAGATCAGAGACATTCCAAATCTTATTGATATTATTTCTGAATTCTGCCGATCCATGATCGCCCCTGCTGTACCAGGCAAGATGCTTTCGCGCCATTCGTATCCCGGTGTCGGTTCCGAAATGCGACAGCATCGCATCGAGATGCTCGAGCACCAGCCGCCCGCGCGTCTCGCGCGGCGGATCCGCCTCCCGGCGGCCCGATTCAAGGTAATCGACGACCTGCCCGGGAAACCAGGGCCGACCCATTGCGCCGCGCCCGATCATCACACCCGCGGCCCCCGATTCCGCAAGGCACCGGTCGACGTCCTCGAAATCCCGTATATCGCCGTTCGCGATCACCGGAACGGATACCGCTTCGACGACATGCCGGATGAATTTCCAGTCAGCGGTACCGTTGTACATCTGGTCCCGCGTCCGCCCGTGAACCGTGATCATCGCGATGCCCGACTCTTCGGCAATTCGCGCCAGCTCGGGAGCGTTCAGATTGTCGTCGTCCCAGCCTTTCCGCATCTTGAGCGTTACGGGAACGCCGACCGCGCCGACCGTCGCATCGATAATCCGCCGCGCATGGTCGAGATCGCGCATCAGCGCCGAGCCCGCCTGCTTGTTGACGACCTTCTTGACCGGGCATCCCATGTTGATGTCGATGACTGCGGCGCCTCTGTCTTCGTTGAGTTTGGCCGCCTCCGCCATGAGTTCCGGCTCGCAGCCCGCGAGCTGGACCGCCATCGGCTGCTCGTCGGCGCAATTCGTCGTCATCTTGAGCGTCTTGCGGTTGGCCCGGATCATCGCCTGGCTTGCGATCATTTCGGAAACCACGAGCCCCGCGCCCCAGCGCTTGACGAGGCGCCGGAACGGAAGGTCCGACACGCCGGACATCGGCGCGAGGATGACTCCGTTATCGAGTTTCAGGGGGCCGACAGAGATGGTCATTTATTAGGCAATCTATTCGCCTGACTAATTAGCAGGCAAATATAATGCTGCACCGCACAAAAAGCAATAAATCAAAATTCAGGTCAGAATAACGTCCGTCACGAATTTAACGCCGGGATAGGCAAGCGTTATGAACAGATAGGCCACGAGGACGAGCCGCGCGACCCTCCGTCCACGCATCCCGGTCAGGACGTGAACCAGCAAAAGCGCGACGATCACCCCGAAGGTCAGCAGTGAAAACGCGACCTTGTGATTGAACTCGATATAGGCCCCGGAAACGACGTACTGGGCGCCGATACCGCTCAGAAGGTCGCATCCAAGGATGATCGCGCCGGCAACAAGAAGCCTGACCTGCATGAACTCGGCATCCGCCACCGACGGCAGCATCCGCGTCAGTGCCGTCGGCCGCTTGTTCTTGAGCGCGCGTTCCTGCAGGACGACCGCGAAGCCCGCGATCGCGCCGATCGTCAGGAACGCGTATGTCGCGACGGAAACCGCGATATGGAACCGGACCCAGGCCGACGGCCCGTCGACGAGCACGGCGTGCGCGGGCTGGTGCAGCCAGACAGTCGCCAGGCAGCCCACGACGAACAGATAGGGCAGCAACAACGGGGACAGCCGCCATGCTTCCCGCATCGCAGCCGACAGGATCGCAAACAGGACGAGGCTCGCCGCAACCGTGATCCACAATGCGGCGGCAAGACCCGTCCGCCAGCCCGGCGCGAACTCCTGCCAGACAAGGACCAGCGGCCCGGCGACCGCGACGGCCAGCAGCAGCCAGAAAGCAACATCGCGGTCGGCACCGCGCCGATAGGGCAGCAAGGCTGCGGGCAGCAGCGCCGCAAGCGCCGAAATCGAAAGGGTGGTGAGACCGGCCATGATTGCCCATCATACCATCCCGACCGTCCGCGGGTCCCCGCTTTCCGGCGTAACGCCCGAATGCGCGATATTGGCGGAAGCCGCGGATTCGCCTAACGTGCCGCCGCGAGGAGTTGAATTTCATGGGCGGCTGCGCCGTACTGATTCTGGCCGGCGGGACCGGCGCCCGGATGGGCACGGAGATGCCGAAGCAGTATCTCGATCTGTCGGGAACGCCGGTCCTCCGGCGGACGATCGACGCGTTCCGCGCACATCCCGCTATCGACGACATTCGCGTCGTCATCGGACCCGACGACCGGCCGGCCTACGATACCGCCGTATCCGGCCTCGGACTGCGTTCGCCCACGGTCGGGGGCGCAAACCGGCAGCAATCCGCCCTGAAGGGGCTCGAGGCCCTTGCCGGCGCCGCGCCGGATACAGTGCTTATCCACGATGCCGCCCGCCCGTTCGTCGACCGCGATACCATCGACAGGGTTCTGGCGGCGCTGACAACCCACGAGGCCGCCCTTCCCGCCCTGCCCGTGTCGGATACGCTGAAGCGCGGGGCCGGCTCCCCGGCCGTCGTCGGCGAGACGGTGGCGCGCGACGGGCTCTGGCGGGCGCAGACGCCGCAGGGCTTCCGATTCGAGGCGATTTTGCGCGCACACCGCGCCGCAGCAGGCGCCGAATACACCGACGATACCGCGGTCGCCGAAGCTGCCGGCATCGCGGTTGCGCTGGTGGAGGGAAACGAGGACAACTTCAAGATCACCACGCCCGCGGATCTGGAGCGGGCCCGACGGATGGCGGATGCGATGAGCGGCGAGACGCGGATCGGAAACGGCTTCGACGTCCATGCCTTCGGGGATGGCGACCGCGTCGTTCTGTGCGGCGTGGAGATCGCGCACGACCGCGGGCTCGAAGGCCATTCGGATGCCGACGTCGCCATGCACGCGGTCACCGACGCGCTGCTCGGCGCCCTCGCCGAGGGCGATATCGGCAGCCATTTCCCGCCGTCCGATCCGCAGTGGAGGGGCGCGCCGTCGCGCGTGTTCCTGGAGCATGTCGCGAAGCTGGTCGCCAGCCGGGCCGGGTCGATCTCGAATGTCGACCTGACGATCGTCTGCGAGGAACCGAAAATAGGACCGCACCGGGACGCGATGCGGCAATCACTGGCCGATATCCTGCAAATCGACGTCGGACGGATCGCGGTCAAGGCGACGACCACCGAAAGGCTCGGCTTCACCGGCCGCGGCGAAGGGATCGCGGCGCAGGCGACCGCGGCAGTTCGCCTCCCCTGAGGGACGAAAGATGGACGAAGAACTCCGCCGACGCGCCGCCGAGGTGCTGGAGACCTGCCGCAAGGCGAAACTGACGGTCGCGACGGTCGAATCCTGTACGGGCGGCATGGTCGCGGCGGCGCTGACCGAAATCGCTGGATCGTCCGACGTCGTCGAGCGCGGCTTCGTCACCTACACCAACGAGGCGAAGAACGAGCTGGTCGGCGTGCCGATGGAGCTGTTTCCAAAGGTCGGCGCCGTCAGCGAGGAGGTCGCCCGCGCGATGGCCGCCGGCGGGCTCACGCACTCCCGCGCCGACATCGCCGTGGGCATCACGGGCGTCGCAGGTCCCGGCCAGAGCGAGAACAAGCCCGCCGGGCTCGTCCATATTTGCGCCACGCGCAAGGGCGGCGAGACGATCCACGAGGAATGCCGCTTCGACGGCGACCGGGCCGCCGTGCGCCGCGCGTCGGTCCTCAAGGCGTTCGAGATGATCGAACGGCTGGCATGAGCCTGCCGACGCGGCTCGCCGGGGTCGACTTCTCCGGCGCGCGCGCGGCCGGCAAGGCGATCTGGGTCGCGGAAGGCCGGCGTTCCGACGACGGCGTGATCGTGGAACGCCTGACGCGCGGCGACGCCCTCCCGTGCGGCGGACCGGCCTTCGAGGCAGCGTTGCCGGCGCTGGTCGAGTACGTTGCAGGCCTCGGCGACTGTCTCGCCGGCTTCGATTTTCCCTTCGCCCTGCCACGTTCCTTGATCCAACAGCGCACGTGGTCCGCCTTCGTCGACGGCTTCCCCGCCGCCTATCCTGACCCCGAAGAATTCCGCGCATCGATGCGCGCGCGCACCGGCGGCAAAGAGCTGAAACGGCGCACCGATACCGAAGCGAAGGTACCGTGGTGCGCCTACAACCTCCGTCTTTACCGTCAGACATGGTCGGGGATCGCCTGCTTGCTGCACCCGCTGGTACGCGACGACCGGGCGCGCGTCGTCCCGATGCAGGAGATCGCCCCGGGCAGACCCGTCATCGCGGAAATCTGCCCGGCGTCGCTACTGAAGCGCGAAGGGCTCTACGTTCCCTACAAGGGACGAGGAGAAGACCTCAGCCAGTCGCGCGCGACCATCCTCATGACGCTTGCCCGCCGCGGGATCGTCGCGCCGGTGCGCGGCAAGTTGCGGTCCGATATTCTCGACAATGCGGGCGGCGATGCGCTCGATGCCGTTCTCGCCATGGCGGGCGCGGCGCGGGTCGACGATCCGGCGCCGCGCGATGCGACCGACCGGATCGAGGCTCGCGTCTATTTCTGAGATCTAGTTCCGGGCGTAGCGTGCGTCGGCGCGTTTCTCGAACGCGCGGACCATGCGGCGCACCGCTTCGCCGAACAGCGGCTCCATTACCTTCCTGAGCAGGCGCGAGCGGAACTCGAAGTCGATGAAGAAATCGATCTCGCAGCCGCCGTCGGCCGGGAGGAACCTCCACCGGTTTTCTAGATAGCTGAACGGGCCGTCGAGATAGGCGACGTCGATCTGCGTCTTGGGCGTCAGCGTCACGCGCGAGGTGAACTTCTCGCGCAGCATCTTGAAGCCGACGACCATGTCGGCCCGGATTTCCATCTCCGTCCGGCTGGTCACGCGCAGCGCGACGCACCACGGCAGGAAATTCGGGTAATCCTCGACATCGGCGACGAGGTCGTAGAGCTGTTCGGGGGTATGCGGCAAGAAGCGCCGTTCGCTATGCGTCGGCATCGGGACGTCGGTTTCTCACCCTGTGGCGAGCTTGGCCTCGCGCGCCGCGCGCATCTCGGCGAAGTCGCTGTCGGCGTGATAGGAGGACCGCGTCAGCGGCGACGACGACACCATCAGGAAGCCCTTGCCGTAGGCCGCCTTCTTGTATGCCTCGAACTCGTCGGGCGTGACGAACCGGTCGATCGCGTGATGCTTCACGGTCGGCTGCAGATACTGGCCGATGGTGAGGAAATCCACGTCCGCGGCGCGCAGGTCGTCCATGACCTGAAGCACCTCTTCCTTGCTCTCGCCGAGCCCGACCATCAGCCCGGACTTGGTGAAGATCGACGGGTCGATCCGCTTCACATCGGACAGCAGCCGCAGCGAATGGAAATAGCGCGCGCCCGGGCGCACCGACGCGTAGAGCCGCGGCACCGTCTCCAGATTGTGGTTGAACACGTCGGGCTTCGCCGCGACGACCGTCTCGACCGCCCCGGCCTTCTTCTGGAAGTCGGGGGTGAGGATTTCGATGGTGGTGCCGGGCGACGTCTCGCGTATGCGCCCGATGGTCAGCGCGAAATGCTCCGCGCCGCCGTCGTCGAGATCGTCGCGGTCGACCGAGGTGATCACCACGTGGTTCAGGCCGAGTTCCGCCACCGCCACGGCTACATGCTCGGGCTCGAGCGCATCGAGCGGGTTCGGCATGCCGGTCGCGATGTTGCAGAAGGCGCAGGCGCGCGTGCAGATGCCGCCCATGATCATCATGGTCGCGTGCTTCTGCGCCCAGCATTCGCCGATATTGGGACACGCCGCTTCCTCGCAGACCGTATGCAGGTCGAGCTTCCGCATCAGCTCGCGCGTTTCCTGGTAGACCGGCGACGTCGGCGCCTTCACCCGAATCCACGGCGGCTTGCGCTGGATCGGATTGTCCGGCCGGTGCGCCTTCTCGGGGTGGCGCGGACGGGGATTTTCGGCGGAAACGGTCATGGTCTCAGAAATGGACAGCCCTGCCGTAAGCGTCAAGCACCGACTCGTGCATCATTTCTGACAGGGTCGGATGCGGGAAGATGTTTTCCATCAGCTCGGCTTCAGTGGTTTCCAGCGTGCGCGCGACCACGTACCCCTGGATCAGCTCGGTCACTTCCGCGCCGATCATGTGGGCCCCCAGCAGTTCGCCCGTCTTCGCATCAAACACGGTTTTTATTAACCCTTCGCTATCGCCGAGCGCGATCGCCTTGCCGTTGCCGATGAACGGGAAGCGGCCGACCTTCACCTCGTGGCCCTGTTCCTTGGCTTTCGCCTCGGTCAGGCCCACTGACGCGACCTGCGGGCGGCAGTAGGTACAGCCTGGAATATTGCCGGTATTGAGCGGATGGGTCTTCTCGCCCGCGATCTTCTCGACGCAGATGACGCCCTCATGGCTCGCCTTGTGCGCGAGCCAGGGCGGGCCGGCGAGATCGCCGATGGCGTAGACGCCGGGCTCCGCAGTCTCCATCCATTCGTTGATGACGACGTGGCCGCGGTCGACCTCGACCTTGGTGCCCTCGAGACCGATATCCTCGACATTGCCGGTGATGCCCACCGCGAGAATGACGCGGTCGACGGTAATCTTCTCGGCCTTGCCGTCCGCCATCTCGATGCTGGCGGTCACGTTGTTCGACCCGGTCTCCAGACCGTTGACCTTGGCGCCGGTGTGGATCGTCATCCCCTGCTTCTCGAACGCCTTCCGCGCGATGCCGGAAATCTCCTCGTCCTCGACCGGCAGGATGCGGTCCATCACCTCGACGACCGTCACGTCCGCGCCGAGATCGTTATAGAAGCTCGCGAACTCGATCCCGATCGCGCCCGAGCCGATGACCAGCAGCGACTTCGGCATCGTGTCCGGGACCATCGCTTCCTTGTAGGTCCAGATCAGCTTGCCGTCGGGTTCCAGCCCCGGGAGCGTCCGCGCCCGCGCGCCGGTCGCGAGGATGATGTGATCTGCGGACAGTTCCGACGTCTTGCCGTCGCCGTCCGCAACCGCGAGCTTGCCGCCGCCGGCGAGCTTGCCCGAGCCCATGATCACGTCGACCTTGTTCTTCTTCAGAAGATGGCCGACGCCCTGATTGAGCTGCTTGGCGACGCCGCGCGACCGCTCGACGATCTTCGCCACGTCGAACGAGACGTCGCCGACCTTGAGACCGAAGGCCTCGGCGTGGTCGATCAGGTGCTTGATCTCGGACGAGCGCAGCAGCGCCTTAGTCGGGATACAGCCCCAGTTGAGGCAGATGCCGCCGAGATGCTCGCGCTCGACGACCGCCGCCTTCATGCCGAGCTGCGCGGCCCGGATCGCAGCGACGTAGCCGCCCGGACCGCCGCCCACGACGATCACATCGTATTTCGTGTCAGCCATCTTCTTCTCCGGTTACAGCAGCATCGACGGCGGATATTCGACGTAGCGCTTGATCGCGGCGAGCAGTTCCGCCCCGATCGCGCCGTCCACGACCCGGTGATCTACCGAGAGCGTGGTGCACATCACCGTCGCCGGGACGATTTCGCCGTTCTTCACCACCGGGCGCTGCTCGCCCGCGCCGACCGCGAGGATGCAGGCCTGCGGCGGGTTGATGACGGCATCGAACTGCTTCACGCCGAACATGCCGAGGTTCGAGATCGAGAACGATCCGCCCTGGTATTCCTCCGGCATCAACTTGCCGTCGCGGGCTCGGGTCGCCAGGTCCTTCATGTCGGCCGAGATCTGCTTGAGCCCCTTCTTCTCCGCGCCGCGGACAATGGGCGTGATCAGCCCGCCGGGGATCGCGACCGCGACCGAAATGTCGGCGGTCGAGAACTGCCGGATTTCGTTTTCGTTCTCGTAGGCGACGTTCGCCGCAGGCACTTCCATCAGCGCAAGCGCACAGGCCCGGATGACGAAGTCGTTGACCGAGATCTTCACGTCCTCGTGCGCGTCGTTGAGAGCCTTGCGGACCTTGAGCAACTCGTCGATCTCGCAGTCCATCGTCAGATAGAAATGCGGGACCTGCGACTTCGATTCCGCCATGCGCTTGGCGATGACCTTGCGCATCGTCGACAGCTTGACCAGCTCGCCGCCGTCCGCCGCAGGGGCAGCGGCCGGGGTTGGCGCTGCGGCCGCCGTTGCCGGCGCTGCCGCTCCCTTCGCGATCGCCGCCTCGACGTCTGACTTCACCACGCGGCCGTCCGGGCCCGAGCCCGTCACGCCGCCAAGATCGACATTCGCCTGCGCCGCCATCCGGCGAGCAAGCGGGCTCGCAAGGACGCGATTGCCGCTGCCGTCCGTGAAAACGGGCAGCGCACCGTCGGTGCCGATATTCACAGCAGCGCCGCCGGCCGGTTTGCCGCCGCCGGACATCGCGGCCTCGACGTCGGCGCGAACGATCTTGCCGTGCGCACCTGACCCCTGGACGGACCCGAGATCGACGCCCTGCTGTTCGGCGATGCGCCGCGCGAGCGGACTCGCCTTGGCGTCGCCGGACGGCCCGGGCACGGATTGAGCGGGAGGCGCCGCCGGCGCCTCGACCTTCGGCGCCTCTTCGGCTTTCGGCGCGGGAGCAGCGGTTGCAGAGGTCGCGTCGCCGATCGCGGAGGCGTCCTCGCTCTCTTCGAGCAGAACGCCGATCGTCTGATTGACCGCGACGCCCTCGGTGCCCTCGGCGACGAGGATCTTGCCGAGCGTGCCCTCGTCGACCGCCTCGACCTCCATCGTCGCCTTGTCGGTCTCGATCTCGGCGATGACGTCGCCCGGTGCGACGTGGTCGCCTTCCTTGACGTGCCACTTGGCGAGATTGCCCTCCGTCATGGTGGGCGACAGCGCCGGCATTAGGATCTTGATGCTCATGACCCGCTCCGCGCGATCAGTCGGCGTAACAGACGGCCTTGACCGCCTTGACGATGTCGGCCGCCTGCGGCAGCGCGAGCTTCTCGAGGTTCGCCGCATAGGGCAGCGGCACATCGGCCGCGCAGACCCGCGTGACGGGCGCATCGAGCCAGTCGAACGCCTGGTCCATCATGATCGCCGCAATCTCCGAGCCCATGCCCGCAACCGGCCAGCCTTCCTCGACCGATACGATGCGGTTGGTCTTCTTCACGGACTCCACGATGGTCGCCGTGTCGAGCGGGCGCAGCGTCCGCAGATCGATCACCTCTGCGTCGATCCCCTGCTCCGCCAGCTGATTGGCCGCCTCGAGCGCATGACCGACCATGACCGAGAAAGCGGTGATGGTGACGTCCTTGCCGGGCCGCACGACCTTCGCCTTGCCGATCGGGACGATCCAGTCGGGATCGTCCGGCACGTCGAAGCTCTGGCCGTACAGGATTTCGTTCTCGAGGAAGACCACCGGATTGGGATCGCGGATCGCGGACTTGAGCAGGCCCTTCGCGTCCGCCGCCGAATAGGGCGCGATCACGTAGAGACCCGGCACGTGCGCATACCAGCTCGCATAGCACTGCGAATGCTGCGCCGCGACGCGGGACGCCGCGCCGTTGGGGCCACGGAACACGACGGGACAGCCCATCTGGCCGCCCGACATGTAGTTGGTCTTGGCCGCCGAGTTGATGATCTGGTCCATGGCCTGCATGGCGAAGTTGAACGTCATGAACTCGACGATCGGCTTGAGCCCGCCGAAGGCCGCGCCGACGGCGAGGCCGGTGAAGCCGTGCTCGGTGATCGGCGTGTCGATCACGCGCCGGTCGCCGAACTCTTCGAGCAGGCCCTGGCTGACCTTGTAGGCGCCTTGGTACTGGGCGACTTCCTCGCCCATCAGGTAGACGCTTTCGTCGGAGCGCATCTCCTCGGCCATCGCGTCGCGCAGCGCTTCGCGGACCGTCTGGTTGACCGTCGGGCCCGTGAACTCCTTTTCGGCCGAGACCGGCTGCGGAGCGGGAGGCGCCGCCGCGGCGCTTTCCGCGGGGGCCTTCGCCTCTGCCGGCGCCGCCGCTTCGGCTTTTTCTTCCGCGGGTTCGGCCTTTGCCGGTGCAGCCCCGCTCGAAATATCGCCGGCGCCCTCACCCTCCTGCAGCAGGACGCCGATGATTTCGTTGACCTTCACGTTCTCGCTGCCCTCGGACACCACGATCTTGCCGAGCGTGCCCTCGTCTACCGCCTCGACCTCCATGGTCGCCTTGTCGGTCTCGATCTCGGCGATCACGTCGCCAGGCGCGACCTGGTCGCCCTCTTTCTTGTGCCACTTGGCGAGATTGCCCTCCGTCATGGTCGGCGACAGGGCGGGCATCAGAATATTGATCGGCATTTCCGTTCTCCCCGCCTCAGGCGTCCACCAGCACGTCGGTCCAGAGCTCCGACGGATCGGGCTCCGGGCTCTCCTGCGCGAATTCCGCGGCCTCGGCGACGATGGCGCGGACTTCCTTGTCCAGCTCCTTCAGCTCTTCCTCTGACTTGTGGCCGCCGTCGACGATCACCTTGCTGAGATTGGTGATCGGATCGTGCTTCTCGCGCATCTCGCTCACTTCTTCCTTGGTGCGGTATTTCGCCGGATCGGACATCGAATGGCCGCGGTAGCGATAGGTCAGCATCTCGAGCACGTACGGCCCCTTGCCCTCGCGGCAATGCGCGACGGCCTTCCCGCCGGCCGCCCGCACGGCGAGAACGTCCATGCCGTCGACCTGCTCGCCCGGCATCCCGTAGGGCTCGCCGAGGCGGTAGAGTTCCTTGGCCGCCGAGGCGCGGGCCACCGAGGTGCCCATGCCGTAGCGGTTGTTCTCGATCACGTAGATCACCGGAAGGTCCCAGAGCTCCGCCATGTTGAACGCTTCATGGACCTGCCCCTGGTTGATGGCGCCGTCGCCGAAATAGGTCAGCGACACGCCGCCGGTGCCGGAATACTTGCTGGCGAAGGCGAGCCCGGTGCCGATCGGCACCTGCGCGCCAACGATGCCGTGACCGCCGTAGAATTTCTTCTCCTTGGAGAACATGTGCATCGAGCCGCCCTTGCCCTTGGAGTAGCCGCCGATGCGCCCGGTCAGTTCGGCCATCACACCCTTCGGGTCCATCCCGCAGGCGAGCATGTGACCGTGGTCGCGATAGCTGGTGATGACGGCGTCTCGATCGTCGATTGCCGCCTGCATGCCGACGACCACCGCTTCCTGACCGATGTAGAGATGGCAGAAGCCGCCGATGAGCCCCATGCCGTACATCTGGCCCGCGCGCTCCTCGAAGCGTCGTATCAGCAGCATGTCGCGGTAGAAACCGACGAGTTCGTTCGTATCGAGCGTCGTTGCGGCCTTGCCTCTGCCGCCCCGCGTTTTGCCCTTGCCCTTGGAAGATCCGTATTTGCCCCGGGACGAAGTCGCCATGCGTCTCTCCTCGCCTAATGCGTGTATATACTCGTATAATCGAGCGTTATCGCTTGGTTAAAATAGAGGATGCGACAAGCGGCCTGCAACCGTCGTGGGCGTAAGGATGTGTCTTTTTAACCGCGCAAATCCGACAGAATATTACGCGCCACCACGCGAAAATCAGGCGCCGGAAACGGAAACTCCGGAAATTCCCTGGGCGGTGCAGCCGTCAAAAAGGCTGACGCGCAATATTATTTCGCGATTGTCGCCCGTTCGGCACGGGCCGCCGGATCGATCAAAACGATTTCGTCCGGGCGGACGAGACCGGACATGACGCGGGCGCGTTCGTCCAGCATGTCGGGATCGAGATGCGACGACCGGAGAAGCGCAATCCGCCCGTCGAGGGAATCCTTGATCGCACGGGTATCGGCAAGCGTCGCTTCCGCTGCCGCGACTTCCTTCTGGAGATGCATCCAGGCGAACAGGCCGCGGTCGCCGTGAAAGGCGTGGATCAGGAAGTAGCAAACGAAAAGCGCTCCGAAGATCGGAACGATCATCCGGCGCGACCGGCGTTTGATTTCGTGTGCAGCTCCCATAACCGAATCGAATCATATATCGATTCGTCGGGTCAAGAAAAAAAGACTCAGATTCCAAAAATTAATGTGGAAAAGTCCGGAAATAAGCCCCTATTTGACTCAGAAAAATTTATTGACTCCGAGAGCGCTCGAAATCCCTACATCAGAATGCTGGCGCCCGCATACAGCGCGGCCGGTCCGAGATCCTCTTCGATCCGGATCAGCTGATTGTATTTCGCGAGCCGGTCCGATCGTGCGAGAGAGCCCGTCTTGATCTGGCCGCAGTTGGTCGCGACGGCCAGATCGGCAATCGTCGTGTCCTCCGTCTCGCCAGACCGATGCGACATCACGCAGGTATAGGACGCCTTGTGCGCCATCTCGACGGCCTGAAGCGTCTCCGTCAGGGCGCCGTTCTGGTTGACCTTGAGCAGGATCGAATTGGCAACGCCGCGATCGATACCGTCGGCAAGGCGCGCGGGATTGGTGACGAACAGGTCGTCGCCGACCAGCTGGACGCTGCCGCCGAGAGCGTCGGTCAGCGCCTTCCAGCCCTCCCAGTCGTCTTCCGCCAGCCCGTCCTCGATGGAAATGATCGGATAGGCGCCGACGAGATCGGCATAATAGCCCGCCATTTCCTCCGCCGTCAGGACCCGCCCCTCTCCCTCGAGGTGATACTTGCCGTCCTTGAAGAATTCCGTCGATGCGGCGTCGAGGGCGAGATAGATGTCCTTGCCCGGCTCGAAGCCGGCTTCCGAAATCGCCTGCATGACGAAATCGAGCGCGTCACGCGTGCCGCCGAGATTGGGCGCGAACCCGCCCTCGTCGCCGACGTTCGTGTTGTGCCCTGCCTGCGACAGCTTGGAGCGCAGCGCGTGAAAGATCTCCGCCCCCCAGCGCACGGCGTCGGACAGGCTGTCGGCGCCGACCGGCATCACCATGAATTCCTGGAAGTCGATCGGATTGTCGGCATGCGCGCCGCCGTTGAGGATGTTCATCATCGGCACCGGCAGGATGCGCGCCGACGCACCGCCCACGTAGCGATAGAGCGGCAGGCCCGCATCGTCCGCCGCCGCCTTGGCCACCGCGAGGCTCACGCCCAGGATCGCGTTGGCGCCGAGCCGGCTCTTGTTCTCGGTCCCGTCGAGTTCGATCATGCGCTCGTCGAGCAGCACCTGCTCGTCGGCGTCCATGCCCGACAACGCCTCGAATATCTCGTCGTTGACCGCGGCGACCGCGTTCAGGACGCCCTTGCCGCCGTAGCGGCTCTTGTCGCCGTCCCGGAGTTCGACCGCCTCGTACGCGCCCGTCGATGCGCCCGACGGAACGGCGGCGCGGCCGGCCGCGCCGGTCTCCAGCTCGACTTCGACCTCAACGGTGGGATTGCCGCGGGAATCCAGGATTTCCCGGGCATGAATATCGACGATTGCGGACATTTTCTTACCTTCGGCGGAGGGATCGAATTTCCGGCGAGTGATACCGCCCGCCCAGCCGGAGCGCAACAATTCGGCGGAAAAAACCGGGGAAATTGTTCAGATGGAAACGGGGTTCGCCTTGGCGATGCGGTCGATCTCGACCAGCGTCTCCAGAATACCCGGCAGCTGCTTCAGGGGCACCATGTTGGGGCCGTCCGACGGCGCCGTATCCGGATCCTGATGCGTCTCCATGAACACCGCGCCAACGCCGATAGCGAGCGCCGCCCGGGCGAGGACCGGGACGAATTCCCGCTGGCCGCCCGACGAGGTCCCCTGCCCGCCCGGCTGCTGGACCGAGTGCGTCGCGTCGTAGACGACGGGACAACCGGTCTGGGCGAGGATCGGGAGCGACCGCATGTCCGAGACGAGCGTGTTGTAGCCGAACGACGCGCCGCGCTCGCAGACCATGACCCGGTCGTTGCCGGCGGCCTCGGCCTTCTTGACCACGTTCGCCATATCCCACGGCGCGAGGAACTGGCCCTTCTTGATGTTGAGCGCGCGGCCGGTCTCGGCGGCGGCAACGATAAGGTCCGTCTGGCGGCAGAGAAACGCGGGGATCTGGAGCACGTCGACGGCCTCGGCGACGGTCGCACAGTGATCCGGCAAGTGAACGTCGGTCAGGACCGGGCAGCCGTGCGTCTCTCGCACCTCGGCGAGGATCGGCAGGCTCTTCTCGAGGCCCATCCCGCGCGGGCTGTCGAGCGACGTGCGGTTCGCCTTGTCGAAGGACGTCTTGTAGATCAGCCCGATTCCGAGCTTCCCGGTGATTTCCACCAGCGCCGCCGACATCTCCAGCGCATGCTCGCGGCTTTCGAGCGCGCACGGCCCGGCGATCAGCGCGAAGGGCGCTTCGTTCGAGACCGTGACGTTTCCGATGTCGATCCGGCGCTGGGCCGCCATCAGACGAGCCTCGACCGGTCGATCGCCGCGCGGATGAACGACGTGAACAGCGGATGCGGCTCGAACGGCTTCGATTTCAGCTCGGGATGGAACTGGACTCCGATGTACCAGGGATGCGTCGGCAGCTCAACGATTTCGGGCAGGACGCCGTCCGGCGACAGGCCGGAAAACCGCATACCCGCCTTCTCGAGGCAGTCGCGGTAATTGATGTTCACCTCGTAGCGATGACGGTGGCGCTCGCTGATGTGATCCGTATCGTAGATATCGTGAACCAGGGTTCCGGCGACCAGATTGCAGTCGTAGGCGCCGAGGCGCATCGTGCCGCCGAGATTGTCGCCGTGCCCGCGCCGCTCGACCGCGTTGCCGCGCACCCATTCTGTCATCAGTCCGACGATCGGTTCCTCGCAGGGTCCGAACTCGGTGGAGCCGGCCTTCTCGATGCCCGCCAGATTGCGCGCCGCCTCGATCACGGCCATCTGCATGCCGAAGCAGATTCCGAAATAGGGCACGTTGTGCTCGCGCGCGAACCTTGCCGCCGCGATCTTGCCTTCCGCGCCCCGTTCGCCGAACCCGCCCGGCACGAGTATCCCCTCCACGTCGGAGAGGTAATGAACCGCATCCTCGGATTCGAATATCTCGGAATCGATCCAGTTCAGATTGACCCGCACGTGGTTCGCGATGCCGCCGTGATCGAGCGCCTCGGCCAGCGACTTGTAGGAGTCCAGCAGGTTCGTGTACTTGCCGACCACCGCGATCGTCACCTCGCCCTCGGGGTTCTTGATGCGGTCGACGATTTCCGTCCAGCGGTCGAGATTGAGCCTCGCCCGGCTCTCGTCGATGTGGAAATGGCGGCACAGCTGATCGTCCATGCCGCGCTCGTGATAGCTGAGCGGCACTTCATAGATCGTGCCGACGTCCGGCGCGCTGATGACGTTGTCGACCGGCACGTTGCAGAACAGGCCGATCTTGCGGCGCTCCTCCGACGGAATATCCTGCTCGCAACGGCACAGCAGCATGTCGGGCTGGATACCGACGCTCTGCAGCTCCTTGACGGAATGCTGCGTCGGCTTGGTCTTCAATTCGCCCGCCGACCGCAGGAACGGCACCAGCGTCAGATGGATGAACATCGAGCGCTCCGAGCCAAGCTCGTTGCCGAGCTGACGGATCGCTTCGAGGAACGGCAGGCTCTCGATATCGCCGACGGTGCCGCCGATTTCGCAGAGGATGAAATCCTCGCCGTCGATGTCGCTAATGACGAATGCCTTGATGGCGTCCGTAACGTGCGGGATGACCTGAACCGTCGCGCCGAGATAGTCGCCGCGCCGTTCCTTCTCGATCACGTTGGTGTAAATGCGCCCGGTGGTGACGTTGTCGCTGCGGCGCGCGGGAACGCCCGTGAAGCGCTCGTAATGGCCGAGATCCAGATCGGTCTCGGCGCCGTCGTCGGTAACGAAGACCTCGCCATGCTGGGTCGGACTCATCGTGCCGGGATCGACATTGAGATAGGGGTCGAGTTTCCGGAGACGGACCCGGAAACCGCGCGCCTGCAAGAGCGCTGCGAGCGCCGCCGAGGCCAACCCCTTTCCGAGTGAGGAAACCACGCCGCCGGTGATGAATACGAACCGCGTCATGGACCCGTAAACTACATCATTACCGCGTCCGGAAGAAAGGCGCGGAGTGCCGAAATTCGCAGGAAACGATTCGGACTGGGGATAATTTTACTTGTCGAGCGGAACCGCGGGTGCAGCGGGCTGTGCCGGCGCGGGCGCGGCGGGCTGAGACTGGGCCGGCGCGGCGCGATCGAGGATGGACGTCGGCGCCCTGTTTGCCGACGACAGGATCGCCAGAACGAGGCTCGTCGCGATGAAACAGCCCGCGATGATGCCGGTCGCGCGCGTCAGCAGGTTGGCGGATCCGCGGGTCGTCATCAGACCTCCCATCGTCCCTCCGCCCATGCCGAGGGCTCCGCCCTCGCTGCGCTGCAGAAGCACGACGACGATCAGCGCCAGCGCGAGGAAAAGATGAATGATCAAAAGTACTTCGGTCATAATCGCTCGGTATCCGTTTCCGGCCGGAAAATCGGGCGGAGGTGTAATGCCTATTTTCCGGTTTGGCTAGGTTTTTCGGCCCCGGCGCCCGATCAATGCCGGATATCGGGGCCGGACATCGGGAGGCGAATCAGGGACAGGCCTGCGCGATCGCCCAGAAATCCGATGCCTTGAGGCTCGCGCCGCCGACGAGGGCTCCGTTGACGTTCGACACGGCGAGGATTTCCGACGCGTTTTCGGGTTTGACCGAGCCGCCGTAGAGAATTCGAACCTCGTCCGCTTCCGACACCAGCCCCTGCAGGGTCGCCCGGATCGCATCGTGGACCTCGGCGATGTCCTCTTTGGTCGGCGTACGTCCCGTCCCGATCGCCCAGACCGGCTCGTAGGCGACGACCAGCGTCGACGCCGAAGAGCCTTCGGGAACCGATCCGGTCACCTGTCCGGTCACGATTTCGACGGCCCGGCCGGCATCGCGCTCTTCGAGCGTCTCTCCGACACAGACGATCGGCACGAGGCCTTCCGATTGCGCCGCAGCCGCCTTGGCGCGGACCAGATCGTCAGACTCGCCGTGATCGGCCCGGCGCTCCGAATGTCCGACGATGACGAAGCCGCAGCCCGCATCGCGGAGCATCGCCGCGGAAACGTCGCCGGTGTGCGCGCCCGATCCCGCGGTATGGCAATCCTGTCCCCCGAGATGGATGTCGCCGATGCCGAGGGCGCCCCTTGCGGCGGGAATCAGCACCGCCGGCGGGCAGACCAGCATGTCGACCCCCTGTTCGCCGGCGTCCGCGACGAGGTCCGCGAGCGCCCCCGCCAGAGCGGCCGCGAAGTGGGTATCGCCGTTCATCTTCCAGTTTCCCGCGATCAGCGGGCGAGGCATTGCGGTCATCGGATTCCGTCACCAGATTACGTTCGGTCAACCGGCGTCATAGCATACCGCGGGCGCGAGGTGCCAGCGGCAGTGCCCGCCGACGCCGCCTTGCCCGATAGCAGCGGCGTACCTATGATGCCGCGCTTTTCGAACCGCCGGAAATTACAGGATTTGCGATGCTTGAAGGTATGAAAAAAGGCGTAGGCAAGATCGTCATGTGGGTCCTCGGCGTCCTGCTGATCGCGAGCTTCGCCGTCTGGGGCATCGGCGACATGACGGGCGCGATCTCGAACCCCGACAGCGTCGCGAGCGTCGCGGGCAAAAAGATCTCGCAGCGCGAGTTCCAGGAACAGTTCCGCCGCGAGATGAGCCAGATCCGCGCGCGCATCGGCGAGATCGACATCGAACAGGCCCGCAACCTCGGCATCGTGCAGTCGACGCTCAACGGCCTGATCTCGCGGCGGCTGATGACCGAACAGGCGAACGACCTCGGCCTTGCGATCGGCGACGAGCAGATTGCCGCCCGTATCCGGAACGAGGCGGCGTTCCGCAACGAGCTCGGACAGTTCGACCGGGCCCGCTATCAGCAGGTTCTCGCAAATAACGGCCTCACGGAATCCTCGTACGTCGCATCGCTCAGAAACGAAATCCGCCAGAACCTTCTCGCATCCGCCATCAGCGGCGGCGTTTCGGCGCCCACGGCCCTTGCGGACACGATCTACCGTTTCCGCAACGAGCGCCGCGCCGCCGACGTGGTCAAGATCCCGCGCCCTGCGCTCGAAGCCGCGCCTGAGCCCACCGATGCGCAGCTGACCAACTATCTGAACGAGAATTCCGATATTTTCATGGCGCCGGAATACAGGCGCCTGATGGTCCTCTATCTGAATCCCGAGGAAGTCGCGAAGGAGTTGTCGCCGCCCGCCGACAGGATTCGCGAGGAGTACGAATACCGGCTGCCGTCCCTCTCCATTCCGGAGCGCCGCCAGCTCGAGCAGATCCTGATCCGCGACGAAGCGGCGGCCAAGAAGGCATATGATGCGCTGTCGGAAGGCCGTACTTTCGAAGCCGTTGCCGAAGAGACGACCGGCAAGAAGGGCGACGATCTCAAGATCGGCCTTGTGGCCAAGGCGGACATGCTACCCGACCTCGGCGATGCCGCCTTCGCGGTGGAACAGGGCAAGTTCACGCAACCGATCAAGTCGCCGCTCGGCTGGCACATCATCCGGGTCGCCGAGATCCAGCCCGGCCACAAGCCCACGTTTGCGGAAGTCGAGAAGGAAATCGCCGTCGATCTCGCCAAGGAACTGGCGCTGGACGATCTCGTGAAACGCGCAAACCGCATAGAGGACGCCCTCGCCGGGGGTGCGACCATCGAGGAAGCCGCGGCGGACTCGGGCGCGCAACTCCGCAAGGTCGAGCCGATCGACGCCGCGAAGAAACTTCAGTCCGGGAAAACCGCCGACGGGCTTCCCGACGATCCGGCCTTCGTCGAGACCGCTTTCACGACGGAAAAGGACGCGACCAGCCGCCTGACCGAAACCAGCGGCGGCGGTTACTTCATGGTCCGGGTCGATGACGTTATCGCGCCGGCGAAGCGCAGCCTGGACCAGATCCGGGATCTGGTCACGCAGCAGTGGAAGCTGCAGCAACTCGACGAGATCGCCCGCAAGAAGGCCGAACAGGTTCGCGATGCGGTAACCGCCGGCAAGCCCCTGCCTACGGTCGCCGAAGAGATGCGTCTCGTCGCCGAGCAGGCGAAGCCGGTGTCGCGCTTCGCTACGGCGGCCGACAATGCCGTGCCCCGGGCGCTCGTCCCCGACCTGTTCAAGGCGAAGGAAGGCGGCGTCGTCATGGGCCAGACGCCCGACGGTTACGCCGTTGCCAGGCTGACCCGGATCGAAAGCGCCACGGCGCCGTCCGCAGATGCGGATTTCGAACGGCTCAAGGACACGCTGTCCGCCGCGATCGCGACCGATCTTCTCCAGGGATATACCCAGGCGCTTCGGGACGAATACTCGGTATCGATCAACAATGCCGGGCTCGAGGCGTTTCTCGCGACCCAGCAGTAGGGTCGGCGTCGATCAGGGCCGCAACAGCCCCAGCGGGTCTTTCGGATCGGGCTCGTCGCTCCGGCGCGCGTTCTTGACGATTTCCTTCATCGCGCGCCGGTCGGCCATTACCACCGACGTTTCGACCTGACGGGTCGGAATATCCCAGTAGGTCTTCAGAAGACGGTCCTTTTCCTCGCCTTCGATCAGCGAGAAGCCGTTTTTCTCGTAGAACCGGACCGCCCACCTGGCCGCCTTCCAAGTGCCTATCAGCACCGGGCGCGGGGCGTTCTCGATCAGGTTCGCGAGCAGCTCGGAGCCGAGCCCGCTCCGCTGCCTGTCGGTCCGAACGTAGGCATGGCGGATCAGGATCACGTCCTTGACCGGCTGAATTCCCATCACGGCGGCGGCGCCGCCGCCCCTGCCCTCGGCGATCCGGAACGAGACTCCCGCCGCCATTTCGTGGCGCAGCTCGTCGGCCGGCATGTAAGGGTCTTTCCAGCGGTCTTCGGGAATGACGCCGCGATAGGCCGAGGCACCGTCGTTGATGATCTCCAGAACGGAGTCGAAATCGGCGTCGGTGGCAGGTCGGATCATGGAGCGTCGCGGCGTGGTTTCGCCGCGGACTCTATTCGGTCGCCTGATTGTGCGCCAGCCTCTTCGGCGGCGCCGGTTGCGGACGTGTCAGGACCGACGCCACCGGGACGAGCCGGATGCCGTCCCGCGACAGCGCGGCGAGCCAGGGCTCGACCATGTCCATCGTCGCGGTCCTCGGATGGGCGATGACGACGGCCCGGCCGGTGCTCAGCGCCAGGGCTTCCGCCTCGCGCATGCGTTCGCGGATTTCCCGGCGCGACGGATCGTGATCGAGGAAGACGTCGCGCGCCGCATGCGGCAGGCCTATCTCCTGCGCAAGTTCGGCGCCGATGGAGCCGCCGCTGGTTCGCGAATCCAGGAAGAACATGCCGCGGCGTCGAAGTTCGCGAAGGACGATGCCCATGCGGTCGCGGTCGCGCGTGAAGCGGCTGCCCTGATGGTTGTTGACGCCGATATAGCCGCCGAACCGGTGCAGCATCTCGTTCAGCCGGGTCTGCAACGCATCGCGTTCCTGAGCCACCGACAGGACGTTCACGCCGGGCCGGCCATGGTGGTCGTCGGCCTCCATCGGCAGGTGCAGCATGACGTCGTGACCGCGTAGCCTGGCGCCGCGGACCTGGCGCCCCACCTCCGGAGCGGTGGGCAGGTAGGACAACGTGACTGCGGCCGGAAGACCGACAGCGCGATCAGAGTTCTTCTTGTCGAAACCCATGTCGTCGATGACGAGCGCGATTGCCGGTCCCTTATCCCGCGCCGCCGCAACGGATTTTTCCCTCGGCGCCGGCCGGGCGAGCGTCTCGTGGCTGCGGTCCACCCCCGGAAGACCGTTTTCGATCCGGCGCGTCTGGTCTCTGGCAGAGGGTCTCGGCGGTAGAAAGAGGTCGAGCAGCGCGCGCTGCTGCGGCTGCGGACGCGGTTTCGCCTGGGCTTCGTTCCCGGTCGCGACCGCCTGCGGAGCCCGCGCGACGGTCTCCCCGGTTGGCGCCTCCGCGGAGCGGCTGAGCGCGACCGCGAGGATGAATACCAGAGCGGCAACCGCTCCGAGGACGGCAGGCGCAACGCCCGCCGGCAGGCGGTCTCTGGCTGTATCGAAAGCGTTGCGAAGCGCCATTTGCCTTCCGGACTTATGGGAAGGTCAATTTCCGTCAATGATCGGTAAGAATCCGTTTCCGACGGGTCATTCCGTCCGTACTTCGCGCGGAAATAGCCGTTTTCAATCCGCGTCTTACCTAGAAGCCACTTCGCCTGTATAAAGCGTCCTCACCCAACGGAACCGGGAAGTCGATGGACTTCAAATCGATATTGGCGCTCGTCGCCGACGGCAGGGAACTGGACCGCGCGCAGGCCGAAGGCGCCTTCGACATCATCATGTCGGGCGACGCGACCCCTGCGCAGATCGGCGCGTTCCTGATGAGCCTTCGAATGCGGGGCGAGACCGTTACCGAAATCGCTGCGGCCGCGCGCGTGATGCGCGCGAAGGCCCTCCGAATTTCCGCTCCGCCCGGCGCGATGGACATTGTCGGCACCGGCGGCGACCGGAGCGGCACCCTCAACATCTCGACGGCGTCGGCGCTCACCGTGGCGGGGTGCGGCGTTCCGGTGGCGAAGCACGGCAACCGCGCGCTCTCCTCCAAGTCCGGTGCCGCCGACGTGCTGATGGCGCTCGGCGTCAACATCGACGCCGACATGCGGCTGATCGAGAAGTCCATCGCCGAAGCCAAGATCGGCTTCATGATGGCGCCCCGGCATCACAGCGCGACCCGCCACGTCGCGGGGCCGCGGGTCGAGCTCGCCATCCGCACCGTCTTCAACATGCTCGGCCCCCTCTCCAATCCCGCGATGGTCGACCGGTTGATGGTCGGCGTATTCTCGAAGGAATGGGTCGAGCCGGTCGCCCGCGTCCTTGGCGAACTCGGCGCCGAAAAGGCCTGGGTCGTCCACGGCGCCGGCAGTCTCGACGAGCTCGCGACAAACGGCCCGGCGGCGGTCGCGACCCTCGTCGACGGCCAGGTGGAGACGTTCGAGGTCACGCCGGAGGACGCGGGGCTGCCGCGCTGCGACATCGAAGAGCTCAAAGGTGGCGATGCGGAATACAACGCGGCGGCGTTGACCTCCCTTCTGGAGGGCACGCCGAGCGCCTACCGGGATACGGTTCTGTTCACGTCGGCCGCCGCCCTTATCGTCGCGGACCGGGCAAAGGACCTGAAGGAAGGCGTCGCGCAGGCCGCGGAATCGATCGATACCGGCAAGGCCCGCGCCGCCCTCGACCGAATGATCGAAATCTCTCACGAGGTGATCGCCGAGGAAGACGAGGAAGAGAACGGCGATGAGTGACGCCCTTACGAAAATCTGCGCCGACAAGCGCACGCACGTCGCTGCGAAGAAGAGCGAGCGCTCCTTGGCCGACGTCGAGGCTGCCGCGAAGGAAGCATCCGCGCCGCGTGGCTTCTACCGGCGCCTGCGCGAAGCCGCCGACGACGGCCGGTATGGGCTGATCGCAGAGGTCAAGAAGGCCTCGCCGAGCAAGGGCCTCATCCGCGAGGATTTCGACCCGCCCGCGCTTGCGGCAGCCTACGAGCGTGGCGGCGCGACCTGCATGTCGGTGCTGACGGATATCCCCTACTTCCAGGGCGACGACGCCCACCTGGTCGCGGCGCGGGCGGCGGTCTCGCTGCCGACGATCCGCAAGGACTTCATGATCGATCTCTATCAGGTCGCGGAAGCACGCGCGCTGGGCGCGGACTGCATCCTGATCATCCTCGCCGCCGTCGACGACGCGCTCGCCGCCGAACTGGAGGCCGCGGCGACCGGCTGGGGCATGGACGTCCTGATCGAGGTCCACGACGCGGCCGAACTCGATCGCGCGATGACGCTGAAAAGCCCGCTGCTCGGTATCAACAACCGCAACCTCAAGACGCTCAAGACCGATATCGAGACGACGCGCCAGCTCGCGCCACGGGTGATCGACGCCGACCGCCTGGTCGTCAGCGAAAGCGGGCTCTACACGCCCGAGGATCTCGCCTCGATGTACGACGCCGGCGCGCGCTGCTTCCTGATCGGGGAATCGCTGATGCGCCAGGACGACGTCGAGGCGGCGACCCGGCGGCTCCTTGCGGCGCGCAACGGGCTGAAGGCCGCAGAGTAATGGCGAAGCTCACTCACATCGGCGACGACGGCGAAGCGCGCATGGTCGACGTCTCCGACAAGGACGTCACCGACCGGACCGCGACCGCCCGCGGCAGCGTGATCATGGCGCCCGAGACGCTGCAGCTCATTCTCGACGGCAGCGTGAAGAAGGGCGACGTGATCTCGGTCGCGCGGCTGGCCGGCATCATGGCCGCCAAACGCACGTCGGACATGATCCCGCTCTGTCACCCGCTTGCCCTCAACAAGGTCGACGTCGACCTGACCTGCGATCCCGACCGCAATGCCGTCGATATCGAGGCGACCTGCCGCGTCAGCGGGCGTACCGGCGTCGAAATGGAAGCGCTCACCGCCGTCAGCGTAGCCGCGCTCACGGTCTACGACATGTGCAAGGCGGTGGACCGCGGCATGCGCCTGACCGAGATCCGCCTCGTCCACAAGGCGGGCGGCAAGTCGGGCGAATTCACGGCCGATGAGTAACAAGGACCTCCTGCCGGTCGCCGACGCGCAGCGGCGGATCGTCGACGCGGTCCCGGTTCTGCCGGCAGAGCAGATTCCCGTCGCCGCGGCCCTCGGCCGGGTCCTGGCGGAGGACGTCGCCGCGCGCCGCAGCCAGCCGCCGATGCCGGTCTCGGCGATGGACGGCTATGCCGTCCGGGCCGAAGACGTGGAAACCCTGCCCGCGACCCTCCACATCATCGGCTACGCCCCCGCCGGCCATGCCTACGACGGGACCGTGGGACGCAACGAAGCGGTCCGCATTTTCACCGGCGCCCCGGTTCCGAACGGCGCGGATACGATCGTCATCCAGGAGAATACCGAAGCCGACGGCGAGAACGTCCGCGTCGTCGACGGCAAGGCGCCGACCGGGCGGTTCGTCCGTCCCGCGGGGCTCGATTTCGCCGAAGGCGACGTGCTGCTCAAGGCCGGAAAGGTTCTGACCGCCCGCGACGTCGGCCTGGCGGCGGCGATGAACATTCCGTGGCTGATGGTGCACCGCAAGCCGCGGATTTCCATCCTCGCGACCGGCGACGAAATCGTCATGCCGGGCGATCCCATCGGCCGCGACCAGATCGTGAGCTCGAACGCGCTGGCCCTGTCGGCCTTCATCGCGGCGACCGGCGGCGAGCCGATCGATCTCGGCATCGCGCCGGACGAGGAAGACGGGCTTCGAACCCTCGCATCCGGCGCGCGCGGCAGCGACATTCTCGTGACCACGGGCGGCGCGTCCGTCGGCGACCACGATCTCGTCCAGTCGGTTCTCGGCGACATCGGCCTCGAGGTCGATTTCTGGCGGATCGCCATGCGGCCCGGCAAGCCGCTGATGTTCGGCGGCCTCGGCGATACCTACCTGATCGGGCTGCCGGGCAACCCGGTCTCGTCCCTTGTCTGCGCGGTGATGTTCCTCGCACCCGCCATCCGGAAGATGTTGGGCATGACGGAAATCGATCCGCCGAAGCGGACAGCCCTACTCGACGGCGATCTCGAGGAAAACGACGAGCGGGAGGATTACCTGCGCGCCACTCTCTCGGTCGCCGACGACGGCACCGTCCGCGCCAAGCCCTATTCCAGGCAGGATTCGTCCATGTTCGCGACCATCGCGCGATCCGACGCGCTGATCGTCCGCGCGCCCTTCGCCCCCGCCGCGAAGGGCGGCGACCGGGTCGATTACATCCCGCTGGAAGGCTCTCTCTACAGCATCTGAACGCCGTGATTCTTGACGGCCCAGGAGAACCAAACTAGAACATGCGGCCATGTTTTGGTTTTGTTCCACATGTTGTGGACGATTTCTCGGGGGAAATATCAATGCTGACACGCAAACAGCATGAACTTCTGACCTTCATCGACGAGCACCTGACGTCGCACGGCGTCTCGCCGTCCTATGACGAGATGAAGGAAGCGCTGAACCTCAAGTCAAAGTCGGGAATTCACCGGCTGATCACCGGGCTCGAGGAGCGCGGTTTCATCCGGCGCCTGCCCCACAAGGCCCGCGCGCTCGAAGTCATCCGCAAGCCGCAGGACCAGGAAGCGCCCCGCCCCGCCAAGGGCTTTCAGCCGAAGGTCGTTGCAGCCGATTTCGGCAACGAGCGCGAGGCGGGAACCGTCTCGGCGGACGATGCGGTCGCGCTGCCGTTCTACGGCAAGATCGCCGCCGGTACGCCGATCGAGGCTCTGCGCGACAACACCCGAACCTTCGACGTTCCGCCCGGGATGCTGGGGCGCGGCGATCATTACGCGCTCGAGATCGAAGGCGATTCCATGATCGAGGCCGGTATCCTCGACGGCGACGTTGTGCTGATCAGGCGCACAGACACCGCCGACAACGGCGAGATCGTCGTCGCCCTCGTCGAAGGCCAGGAAGCGACGCTCAAGCGGCTTCGCCGCCGCGGCGCCTCCATCGCCCTCGAACCCGCCAACGCGGCCCACGAGACGCGCATTTTCGGCCCCGATCAGGTCCGCGTTCAGGGCCGGCTGGTCGGGCTCGTCCGCAAGTACTGACGCTTTCGCTCGGAGAGCCGGCTCCACGGCCGGTCCCCGCGCCTCTCCCGTACCGACTCGATTTCGAACCCGGCGCGATCCACCCGGATCGCATGGCCGCCGTCGCGCCATAAATGGAAGGTCGAAAACAGGACCTTTTCCGGGCCGCACAGGCGTCGCGGCGCGCGGACGAGGACGATCATCGCATCCGTCCTCGCACAATCCGCCGTCACGGCCTCCAGACCTGACGCAAGCGACAGCGACCGGCCATCCAGCCGGACAATGCATCCGGCCCCGTCGCAGCTGAGCGGCCCCGCCGGCCCGGCGCCAGGCGCAGGCCAGCCGGCGCTTTCCGACGCGCCCAGATAGCGCAGCCACATCTCGCGCTCGAAGCGTTGCCCGCGTCCGGGAGAGAGATAAACCGCGCCGCTGCGATCGCGAACCGCAACGAGACGCCCGTCGTCGCCGACCAGGATGTCCGGCGGCGTCGAGATGGCGGGGCCGGCGAGGCCCGCGAGAAAGACGGGAAGACCGAACCAGCGCACCCGGCCGCGCCACAGACAGATCCATAGTCCCCCGAGCGCCGCTGCGCAGAGCGCCGCCAGCGGCATCGGCGAAATCAGGGCGACCGCGCCCGGCCAGCCGGATACCGTCTCCGCAACCCAGAGAACCGCCTCGATCCCCCAGCCCATCGGCGTCAGCGC